>CAZPYQ010000026.1:0-13720 GCA_964590585.1 uncultured Planctomycetia bacterium
GGATTATATTTATGGCATCCTGCCTGTTTGCGGCCTCTACGATCCCGCTCAAGCTCTTCCCATTTCCGTCTTTTGCGACATACTTATAGTTGGCCATAATGGTCTCCGTATTGCTTTCGTATTGAACTCTTTTACGCCGTACCCGGTACGTCGTACGCGGTACGCGCCTTCGATTTTACGTTTTAGGCCTCCGCCGTGACCCTCAGGACCTCCTCTACGGTAGTCGTCCCGCTTACAAGATTCGCCACGGCCTCCTGCCTCAGCGTCTTCATGCCCTGTTTTACGGCATATTCCTTTATCTCGTCTCCGGATGCCCTTTTTATTACCAAATCACGTATGTGATCATCGGCCAAAAACGCCTCGAGTATTCCGAATCTGCCATAGTATCCCGTATGGTTGCACTTATCGCACCCTTTGCCTTTGCAGATCTTTTTCGAATCGTCTGAATCTATGTTCAGGTCTTTTAAGACGCCTTTCGGGGCATCCGCCTTTTCTCTGCAGTTAGGGCATATCTTTCTTAAAAGCCTCTGGGCGCCTGCCATTACCAGGCTCGAAGCCAAAAGAAAAGGCTCTATCTTCATGTCAACGAGTCTTGTTAATGCGCCTACGGAGTCGTTTGTATGCAGGGTGCTCAGGATTATCTGACCTGTGAGCGACGCCTTTATGGCGATATCGGCTGTCTCGAAATCCCGTATCTCGCCGACCATGATAACGTCCGGGCTCTGCCTTAAGATGGACCGAAGCCCGCCTGCGAAGGTAAGGCCTATCTCCGGCTTCACCTCCACCTGTGTTATGCCTTCCAGCTCATACTCCACAGGATCCTCAAGGGTGACTATGTTCCTGTCCGGGCTGTTTAGTTTGTTTATTATTGAATAGAGCGTCGTGGACTTACCGCTTCCTGTCGGGCCGGTCACGAGTATCATGCCATAGGGCCGCTCGAGCGCCTTCCCGAAGATGTCCAGAGAAGCTGCCGAGAAGCCTAACGCCTCAAGCCCGACGCTCAAGTTCGATTTATCGAGGACCCGCAAGACTATCTTCGGGCCGAATGCTATCGGCAGCGCGGATACCCTGAAGTCTATCTCCTTGCCTTCAAAAATTATCTTGAACCTGCCGTCCTGAGGAAGGCGCGTCTCGGTTATGTCCAGCCTGGACATTATCTTAAACCTGGCGGTTAAGGCGTTCTGGTTCTTCTTCGGCAGCTTGAATGCCTCGCGCAGGCTCCCATCTATTCTGTACCGTATCCTCAAAAAATCCTCGCACGGTTCTATGTGTATGTCGCTGGCGCGCCTCGCCAGGGCCTCGTTCAGGATGAGATCAGCCATCTTCACTATGGGCGCCTTCTGGCTCTCAAGCGAAAGGCTCTTCATATCCAGCCCTTCCTCCTCGACAACCTCTATATCATCGGAACCCTTTACGCCATCCAGTATGCCGGCAAGAGAGGAATCTGCGCCGTAGCAGTTATCGATCGCCTCTTTTACGTCGGCCTCTGTCGCTATGACGGGGTCTATCTTATAATTCGTAAGAAGCGTTATCTCATCTATCGCAATTATATTTAAGGGATCGACCATGGCGACGGTGAGGACGTTTTTCATCTTTGATACAGGGACAAGCAGGAACTGCCGCGCGATCCTTTCCGGAACCAGCTTCGCAAGCTTGGGATCTATCTTGTACTTTGAGAGGTTTATGGGCGGGATATTAAGCTCTTTACTTAAGATCAGCATCAGGTCTTTTTCCGAGATCAACCCCTCGCTTACCAGTATCTTGCTTATGCCGCGTTCGCGGTTTTTTTGTTTTTCCAGGACCTTCTTCAATTCGTTCGGTTTTATGCGTCTGGTATCGACGAGAAGCTTGATTATCTTATCCTTAAGGCTCTCTATCATTTGAGCTCCACATCCTGATCGCCCACGGTAACGCGGAATATCTCGTCGAGAGAAGTGACTCCGCCCAGGACCTTCTTCATGCCGGCCTCGCGCAGGCTTACCATCCCCTCTTTCATCGCCTGGTCTTTTATCTCGTGTTCCTGCGCGCCCGTGATTATGAGGTCTCTCATCCTGGGCGTCAATGTCAGGACCTCTATGAGGCCCACCCTCCCTTTATAACCCGTTCCCGCGCATAGTTCACATCCCTTGCCGCGGAAGAATTCGCCCTTCGCATCTATGCCCTGCAGATTCAGCTTATCGCGCATCGCCTTATCTATCTTATGCGGCTCCTTGCAGTTCACGCAGATCTTTCTGACCAGTCTTTGTGTCGCGACCAAGAGCACGGCCGCGCTTATGAGAAATGGCTCAAGCCCCATATCTATGAGGCGGATGATAGATCCGCTTGCCGTTGTCGTGTGAAGCGTGCTTAAGACTAGGTGCCCCGTGAGCGCCGATTTGACCGCTATATCCGCCGTATCGAAATCCCTTATCTCTCCTATCATCACGACATCGGGATCCTGCCTTAATATCGATCTTAAAGCCGAGGCGAACGTAAGCCCGATATCCGGCCTTGACGTTACCTGGTTTATGCCGTTCAGGAGATATTCCACAGGGTCTTCTACGGTCACGATATTTTTATCCGGAGAATCCACATATTTGAGAAGAGAATAAAGAGTGGTCGTCTTGCCGCATCCCGTAGGTCCGGAAATAATCATCATGCCGTGCGGCTTGGAGGCGCCCGCCTTCAGCGCCTCGAGGGACTCGGCGCCGAAGCCGAGTTTTTCTATATCGAGCATGGCCTGTGTCTTATCCAGCACCCTTAACGCAACCTTCTCGCCTTCTCTAGACGGCAACACCGAGACCCTGAAATCAACCTCCCGGCCATGTAGACGTATCTTGAACCTACCGTCCTGTGGCAGCCTCCTCTCCGCTATATCAAGCTCGGCCATGACCTTAAGCCTTGAGACTATCCCCTTATGCAGGTTCTTCGGAAATCTCCTCCCCTCATGCAGGATCCCGTCGAGGCGGTACCTGACCCTCATCTGGCTCTCTAAGGGCTCTATCAATATATCGCTCGCTTTGAGATTGACGCCCTCGGCCAATAAGACATTCGTCAGTTTTACAACAGGCGCCTCCTTCGTGATGCTCAAGAGTTCAAATGAGGTCTCGGCCTCCGCCTGCTCTTCCTTATCCCTCACCATCTTTATGCCGCCATGTCCGTCGATGCCATCGACCAGCTTATCCATCACTATAGAGGCGTCTTCCTCATAATACTGCCGTATGGCATCTCTTATCTCGTTTTCCGCGGTTATGAGGGGGCTTATCTTCAAACCTGTAAGCGTCCTTATCTCATCCACGGCAAATATGTTAAGAGGGTCCGCCATAGCCACCGTAAGGATGTCGCCTATCTTCGAGATAGGTATTATCTGGTAATGTTTGACTATTTTTTGCGATACAAGCTTCAGGACGGCCGGATCTATCTTATATCTGGAAAGGTTTATGGGGGGTATGCCAAGCCCCTGGCTCAGGGCCAGCATAAGGTCTTTTTTGGATATGAGGTTCAACCCTACCAGGGTATCGCTTAACGTTCCGCCGCGTTTCTTCTGTATCTCAACCGCCCTGAAGAGGTCTTCGTGGCTTATGAGCCTGGCGTCTATCAGGATCTTGGTCAGCTTATCTTTGAGGGATAGTTCCATAGTATTTTTTTATCGTGTTATTTACGGCGGACATGGTGCTCACAAAAATCTGCACCTGGCATTTGGTGATCATCTCCACGTCTTCCACCGCCTGCGAATTCAATGGATTGGACATCGCTATGGTAAGCATGTCGCCTATCTTGTCGACCGGCACAAGATTATACTGCCTGGCCACGTTTTCGGAAATAAGCTTAACGGCCTCGTGATTTATCTCGTAATTTTCCAGGGAAAGAAAAGGGAAACCGTATTGGACCGTTATAGCCTGCGCTATGTCTTCTTCTTTCACATATCCGAGCCTGACGAGCACCTGTCCTATAAGGCCGCCTGATTCTTTCTGGACTTTAAGGGCATTATCGAGCTCGGCCTGGGTTATTACCTTCGTCTCCAGGAGAAGCTGGCCCAGTTGTTTTGAGACTATCCTTCGTATAGGCGGCATATATGAGTGTTTACCTGTTAAATATCCTGTTAAGGTCTTCCGTGTCCGTGGTCCGGGAGAAGGCGTCTTCATATGATATGAGCTTCTTCTGGTACAACTCATAAAGCGCCTGGTTCATGGTCTTCATCCCCTCTTTTTGTGACGTCTGTATGACGGAGTAGAGCTGGTGTATCTTGGACTCGCGAATCAGGCTTCGCACCGCCGGGTTGGCTACCAAGATCTCGGTGGCGAGGATCCTGCCGGAACTTTTCATCCTGGGGATGAGCTGCTGCGAAAGCGCCCCTATGAGGACAAACGAGAGCTGGGTCCTTATCTGCTGCTGTTGATACGCCGGAAACACATCTACGATCCTGTTTACGGTCTGGACGCAGTCTGATGTGTGAAGCGTGGCGAAGACGAGGTGGCCCGTTTCAGCTATTATGAGGGCCGACTCTATCGTCTCCAGATCTCGCATCTCCCCTATGAGGATGACGTCAGGGTCCTGGCGCAATACGTGCTTAAGGGACGCCCCGAATGAATGGGTGTCGCTATATACCTCACGCTGGTCCACGATCGCCTTTTTGTTTTCATGGACGAACTCTATCGGGTCTTCTATCGTTATGATATGGCAAAACCTTTCAGAATTTATCCAATCTATCATGGATGCCAACGTAGTGGATTTGCCGCTTCCCGTAGCGCCCGTAACCAAAACCAGCCCCTTGGGCCGCCTGCAGAGGGAGGTTACCATATCGACCGGCAGCCCGCACTCTTCGAACGTCCTTATCTTAAACGGTATGAGCCTGATGGCGCAACCTACCCATCCACGCTGCCGGAAAACGTTCACCCTGAACCTGCTTATATCCGACACGGCCAATGAAAGGTCCAATTCCAGTTCATGCTCGAATTTCGAAATCTGATCCTTGGTCAATATGCTGTACGTTAGCTCTTTCGCCTCATTTGGAGAAAGGACTCTTGAGTCTACGGGGACAAGCTTCTCGTCTATCCTCAACTGGACGGACGTATTCGCCGTTATATGCATATCCGAGGCATTTTTGTCGCGCATCATCTTGAAAAGATTATTCATGTCATGGACCATACCACCCTCCTTGTAATAGCATAAGAAACCAGAGTACAGAAACCAGATTCTGGCCTACATATTCTGGTTTCTGGTTACTTATCTTTTTTCATCCTATAACGCGGTTCTTCCCTTCCGTTTTAGCCCTGGAAACAGCATCCATCGCCTTCTTGAAGATATCATCTTTCGTGGAACCGTCTATCGGGTTTTCGCTCACCCCGACGCTGACGGTAAGGCCCTTCGGCCCGTTTTTTGCTCCGCCAAACTTTAGGCCTTCCACCTTTCCCCTTATCTCTTCGGCTACGCTCATTGCCTCACGCTTGTTCTTCTCCGGCAGGAGCAGAACGAACTCGTCTCCGCCTGTCCTGGCCGCCTTTCCGAACGGTGCGATATATTTCTTTAAAAGGTCGGCTATCCTTTTTAAGGCCTCTTCAAAGGCTATCTCTCCGTATAAATCCCTGAATTTTTTTGAGCCGTCTATATTAAACGCTAGGAAAGAACACGGCCTCTGATAAAATATGGCCCTATTTATCTCTTCGTCCAGCCTGGGCAATATATAGTTTCTGTTATAGAGGCCCGTGAGCTCGTCTTCCACGGCCAGTTCCTTGGTCTTTTTTATAAGAAACTCGTTCTCAACGGCTATGGCAACCTGCTTTGCAAAGACCAAAACGGTGTCTATGTCATCTTTTGAGAACACGTATTCTTCGAGCCGGTTTCCTACGACAAGCACGCCGAAGGTATCCTTGCCGGAATAGATAGGGCAGGCGAGCACGTTCTTCATTTTATGGTCCCTCTTGAACGCTTCTATATCCTTGGATGGTGTTTTCGCGGAATCCGCGACGAGCGTGGCCCTTGCAAAAATGGCGCGGCCCAAAACCCCTTCCCCTTCTTTCACGACCATGTCATCCAATCTCTCATCTTTAAGGTTATATGATGCGGCCGGAGTAAAGATATCGCTCTTGTCCTTGGCCAGAAATATTACGCCGAACCCTTCATCGCTTAATTGCGCTATCTTTGATACGGCCGTATCCAGGATGCCTTTTAGCTCCATCGTCCTCATGGATATCATATCGCTAAGCTGCAGGAGGTTTGACAGGACTATGACCTTCCTGTTTATGTCTATATTTATCTCCCTCGTCTTCTGGCCGTAACTTTTCAGTTCCTCCAGATTGGTTTTTATCTTCTTGGACAACAGGTTTATGGAATCGGCGAGTTTTCCCAGTTCGTCCTCGCTTGAGACCATGATACGCCTGTCGTAGTTGCCGTTTGCTATGACGTTGGTCTCGGCCGCCATCTCTATGACCGGCTCTAAGAGTCTTTTGACGAGAAGGAATCCAAGGTTCGATATCAGGATAGAAAACAAAACGACGAGGCTTATGTCGGCCGGGGTATCCAGCTGCGGAAAGATATAATTTATCACCAGATAAACGAGCGCCATAAGCGGTATTATCGACATCAGGGTAAATGCTATCAGAAGCTTGTACCTCAGCCCTTTTGAGACGATGCTCAAGCTTTTAAAGAGATTTCTCATGATACCCCCCCGCACGTTTTCACGTTCATAGGCTGGCTCAAAATTATGTTATAATAAGTATACATTAGCGTATGTAGTTTGTCAAACCGCCCCATTTTGCATTTTCTTTTACGCGATATGTATGAAGGCCCAGGGCAACAACTCTGGCTGAGGGCGTTCTCTGGCGGCGTAAAAATCGGGATCAAGGGCGCAGTCCCTGAACGCCTTCAGCCATAACTCTATCTTAAAGAATTCCCTCCAGCTGTCGAACTTCGCCCCTACCTCCCAGGCCTTCATTATGGCCATGCCCACACGCCTATCCCCCCTGGAAAAGACGCCTTCCATATAACTTGTATCGAGGTCGTGAAAATCCATCTTCACCTGTTTCCTGCGGGCCAAACGGTCTTTAAGGAAATCCTGCTTCTTTTTGATTGTCTCTCGGCGCTCCATCCTGTATCTCTGAAATGCGGCATGGGGTTTCGGGATGAAGGACGTGACAGAAGCGGTCACAAGGCCGGGGGACTTACCGGTCTCTTTTCTCAAATCCGATATCATCCCTATCAACGCGGCCGTTTCGTCAAGGTCCTCTTCGTTCTCATCCGGCAGCCCTATCATGAAATAGAGCTTTATCCTGTTCCATCCGGACCGATATGCCTCGGATACCGCAGACAATAATTTTTCGATATCTATGTTTTTGTTGATGCCCTTTCTTAAGCGCGCGCTTCCGGTCTCGGGAGCGAATGTAAGGCCCGATTTACGTACTTCGCGGATTAACTGCGGGAGCTCACCGGTCATCTCCTCTACCCGGATTGACGGAATAGATACGGAGACGGCCCTACCCCTGAAGCAGCGGTTTAATTCTTTTAACATCTCTCGTATCTCGGAATGGTCGCCGCTTGAAAGCGAGATGAGAGAGATCTCTTCATATCCCGTATTCCTGTAAACCTCTTCGGCGAGCGCGACTATCTTCTTTGTGGAGCGCTCGCGCCGCGGACGGCACGATATTCCGGCCTGGCAAAATTTACACGCGTGTCTGCAGCCGCGCATTATCTCCAGGACGATCCTGTCGTGGACTATCTGTATATACGGGACTATCTGCCTAACCGGGTAAAATGCCTTGTCGAGGTCGGCCACCACCCTTTTTTTAATTACGGATGGCGCTGCCTCTTTGGGGACAAACCGCTTCAGAGTACCGTCGGTATTGTATTCAACCGCATAAAGCGACGGAACATATACGCCTTCTATTTTCGCCATCTCCCTTAATAATTCCCCTCTCTTCATGCGCTTATCTTTATGGCTCTTATACGCCTCTACGATCTCTAGTATCGCTTCCTCCCCGTCCCCTACAACAAACGCATCTACGAAATCCGACATCGGTTCGGGGTTGTAGCATGACGGCCCTCCGGCCACTATAATAGGGTCTTCGTCTTTCCTGTCGGCGGAGCGTTTTGGCACCCCGCCCAGATCCAGCATATTAAGGACATTTGTGTAATTCAGTTCATAGGCCAGGCTGAAACCTATGAGATCGAAATCCTTGACGGGCCTCTTCGATTCAAGGCTGAAAAGAGGCGCTCTTTTTTCGCGTAAGCGCCTCTCCATGTCGGCCCACGGGGCAAACACCCTTTCGCATAAGACGTCGGGGCGCCCGTTGAGGATGCCGTAAAGTATCCTCATCCCAAGGTAGCTCATGCCTATCTCGTATGTGTCGGGAAAGGCGAGCAGGCACTTTATCCGTTCGCTTGTCCACTCCTTCGTAACGGAATTCCATTCTCCGCCGATATACCTGCCCGGCTTCTGTATTCCCTGCAACAGTTCATCTATGTTCATATTATCCTTTGGCTTAAATCTTACGCCCGTGCCGCAAGGGCGTTTACTTTTTCGGCCCGTCTTATTAGAAGATTTTTTAAAATTTTATCCCCCGCGGAGAGAGGCGTCTTCGGATTAATTAAATTTCTAAAATGTCGACCGCCTCATGCCGACATTCAAAACAAGCGCGACGGCTATGGATGTAGCCACGAGGCTGGAACCGCCGTAACTGACGAGTATGAGCGGTATGCCCACTACGGGCATGAGGCCGATCGTCATTCCTATATTGATGATTACCTGAAAGGCGAAGAGCGTGCCTATGCCGGTCGCTATAAGCTTGCCGCTCAAATCGCTGGTCAGTCTGGCGATGCGAAATATCCTCTTTATGAGAATAAAATATAAGACCAGCAATATGGCGCTGCCGAAAAATCCCCACTCCTCTCCGACGACCGAAAATATGAAATCGGTGTGCCTCTCCGGCAGAAAATTGAGCTGGTTCTGCGTCCCTGCCAGCCACCCCTTTCCGAATAACCCTCCCGAACCGACCGCTATCTTCGATTGTATTATAGTGTATCCGGCGCCCAGAGGGTCTATGCTGGGGTTCATGAATACGAGGAGCCTCTGCCTTTGATAATCCTTTAAAAATTGCCAGAAGACCGGAGAGAACAGGATGCCGCATGCGGTCACAGTCAGAAGATGTTTCGCGTTCGCGCCGCCTACATACAACATCGCCAGGAGCGCCGGCACCAAAAGAAGGCCTGTCCCCAGGTCCGGCTGTAGTATGACCAAAAGAAACGGGACTGCGCACACGAGGAACGGAATGACCAGGTTCTTCGCGTTTTCCATCATCCACTTCTTCCCGCTTATGTACGCTGAAAGCGTCAGTACGAAAGCGATCTTTAAAAATTCTGAGGGCTGGATGGTAAAAGAGCCTATCGCGAACCATCTTTGGGCCCCGAACCGCGCCCGGCCGATTACAAGAAGAAGGGCAAGCGCCAAAACGCTTAAAGCGTAAAGGACCCATGCCGCGTCTAAAAAACGCTGATAATTTATGTTTATTATGACTACCAGAAGTATAAGGGCGAGGACGGCGGAACTTATCTGCTTGGAGACGTAGCTAAAGTTAAGGTCCTGGCCCCTTATCGACGTGGCGCTTAAGAGGAACACGAGGCCCACCGCGAATATGGCTATCGTCACCAAAAAAAGCGTCTTGTCAAAATCCCTCATCCGCTCCTTGAACGGTATCACAGATACCCCATCTCCTTTGCGCTCTTGAATATATCTCTCGCTATCGCAGCCGGGTCCATCCCGCCTTTTCCGCCGTGTTCTATCAGCACTACTACCGCCATTTTAGGATCTTTCCAGGGGGCGAATCCGGTAAACCAGGCATGGGACCGGCCTTGCGGGTTCTGGGCCGTCCCTGTCTTGCCGCCTATTAGCAGTCCATCTACCCTGGCATGCTTGCCTGTTCCAAATGGGTCGTTTACGACCCTGAACATACCTTCTTTTATGACATTTATCACATCGGCCGAAAGGCCGGTATCCTGCAGACGCGCACCCCCCGTCTCAACGGAACCTATGCGTTTGACTATATATGGCCTGACAAGCTTGCCGCCGTTAGCGATCGCGGAGGTCATCCGCAAAACCTGTATGGGCGTTACGAGAAGATACCCCTGTCCTATGGAGTAGTTGAGTGTTTCCCCCTCGTACCAGGCGCTCTTTTTCGTTATCATCTTCCAAAGGCGGCCCGGCACCAGGCCTGAGGCCTCTTCTGGAAGGTCTATCCCCGTGGGCTTACCGAATCCCAATCTTATGGCATAGGCCTCTATATTATCCACGCCTGCGGCGCGGCCGGCCTGATAAAAAAATACGTTACATGAATTTTTTATCGCCTCGATTATATCCTGGGAACCGTGTCCCTCTTCTTTCCAGCACCCAAAGGTGGCATTGCCAAGACTATAACTTCCCGCGCAATTGAACCGCGTGTGGCTAGAGATCCTCTTCGTTTCAAGGGCGCTTGCCGCAATTACTATCTTGAAGACCGAGCCCGGAGCATACAAGCCGCTTATGGCCCTGTTCAAAAGCGGCTTGCCGCGGCCCTTTAGAAGCCTCATCCGTTCCGGACCGCAGTTAGGTTTGACGAAAGCGTTGGGATCGAATGACGGGTGGCTCGCCATGGCGAGTATCTCTCCGTTTCTGGGGTCCATGACTAAGGCCGCGCCCTTCTTGTCCCCCAGAAGCCTATCAACGATAAGCTGAAGCCTCAAGTCTATCGTGAGCTGCAGGTCCTTTCCCGGGACGGGTTCTTTTACCCCCAGGACATTAAACCGCCTGCCCAGCGCGTCGACTTCGACCTGTTCGCCGCCGTCCATACCCATGAGATAACTGTTGTAATATCTTTCCAGGCCGCTCCTTCCTACAAGATCCCGCATCCTATAACCGTATTCTTTCAGTCCTTCCAGCTCTTTCTCGTTTACCTCCCCGAGATACCCGAAGACGTGAGAGGCCGCATCATCATATATATAATGCCTCTTCGACCTGGGTTCTATCACCAGGCCCGAGAGGTCCTGCTCGCGCTCCTCTATGGCTATCGCCTTATCCTTGTCTATGTCCTCGACCACAGCCACCGGCGCGAACGGCCTCTCCCTGGCCCTGCCAAGCGACCCTATGATATCCTTACTGGAGACCTGCAGCATCTCCTCCAGCGCGTTTATAAACCTGTCCTTCCGGCCTATCTCCTGATAGATGCAGGAAGCGTCAAGTGACAGGCGGTTTGATACCAGGACATGTCCGTTTCTGTCGATTATCTTGCCGCGGGGCCCGTCTATGGGGACGATCCTTATAAAATTATTCTGTGACTGCGCATAATAGATCTTGTAATTCAGGACTTGCGTGTAGATCAGGCCGAGCAAAAGAAGGACGAAGAGGACGCTTATCAGGAATATTAAAGACTCTTCCCTCATAGCATGAGCCTGTCTCTAACTTCGAACCATTCCATAAGCAGCCGGAAAGTGACAACCGATATCAGGCCTGCGTAGATTGAACCCGGTATCACCGATTTCACGAAAAAATCGGAATAGGAAAAAAGCCAATCCGTTTCCGGGACGGAGAAGCCGCCTGTTATGAATATAAAGGCATAATAAAGGCTCGCCAGAAGGATATATGAGACGGCTGTCAAAAAGAATTGCGCGAATCTCGCCTCCCTGTAGAAACGCGGGGCTATCTTTCCCATCAGGAACCCTGTTAAGGACAGGGCTACCGTGTAATAACCGAACCCTCCGGAAGAATATATGTCGTTTACGAGCCCTGCGAATAAGCCGGCGACAAATCCTTGCTTTGCCCCCCCGAACAGACCGAAAAATATTACGAGTGAAAGCATCAAATCGCCCCTGCATCCCAAGACCCTTAAATGATCCAGCACCGTAAGGTGGAACCAGGCCGCTAACGCCATGATGGCGAATAATTTGAGGTAGGTTATCTTATACACAGGACCTCCTCGAGTTTTGAAAAATCCTGCGATGTCCTTATGATGGCGTATTTATAAAGCCTGCCGGGTTCCTTGCCGCTACTCACTACCTCGCCTATCAATATGCCTTTCGGGAATATGGGCCCATAGCCCGCCGTAAAGACCTTATCGCCATTTGCCACGTCGCTATCCAACGATATATATATCATCTTACATGTGCCGCTGGGCATCCCCACGACGACGCCTCCCTGCCTGTTCTTTTCCAGTATAGCGCCTACCCTTGAATTAGGATCGGTCATAAGAAGGATCTTGGCCGAACTCTTACCGGCCTCGACCACTCTTCCGACCATGCCGCGGTGAGAGATGACCGCCATGTTTGGCCTTATAGATTGATCGCGGCCCTTGTCTATTATCACGGAATTCGACCAGTTCGAAGGGTCCCTTCCTATAACCTCGGCGGGAATAGACTTTAACGGAAGCTCTTTCTTGAAAGACAAAAGCGCTTTCAGGCGGCTATTTTCGGCCTCGATGGATTTAAGCCGGAGGATCTCCTGGGAACACACGTCTATCTTATAACGTAGGCGCTTTATCTCGTCCCTGTATGAAGCGAAAGGTATGAGCCTCTTAAGAAACGAGTTCGCTGAATGGGCCCCTTTTAAGGCGGGCGCTGTGGTATTCGTAACCGTAACTCTGGCCGGAATGAAGATGTAGGGTTTTGTCGATATGAGCAGGATGAACAGCCCAAGGCCAAAAAAAATCAGTATCTTTATTTTGGAGCCATGCACATCAATATTGCTTATCTTTCCAGCCTGGGCATTACCGTGACACGCTTTAAATATTTTATCTCGCTCAATACTTTGCCCGTGCCCAAGGCCACTGCGGTCATGGGGTCATCCGCCAGATGTACAGGAAGACCCGTCTCTTCGGATATAAGCCTGTCGAGCCCCCTCAAAAGAGAGCCCCCTCCCGCCATAACTATACCCTTTTCTATGAGGTCAGAGGAGAGTTCCGGCGGCGTCCTTTCTAAAGTTATCCTGACTGCCTCCACGATCTGCGCAACCGGTTCAGACAGGGCCTCTCTCACCTCTTCGCTGGTTATGGTAACGCCCTTGGGCAGCCCCGCTACGAGATCGCGCCCCTTGACTTCATAGGTTAGCTCCTCTTCAAGCGGATAGGCCGACCCGAGCTTTATCTTTATCTCCTCCGCGCTCCTCTCGCCTATCATGAGGTTATAGTTCTTTTTTATATATTCTATGATCGCTTCGTCCATCTCATCGCCGCCGATCCTTATAGACTTTGAAAAGACGACGCCGGCTAACGATATGACCGCCATTTCGGTCGTGCCGCCGCCTATATCTATTATCATGCTTCCGGAGGGCTCCTGTATCGGCAAGCCCACGCCTATCGCGGCCGCCATAGGTTCTTCTATCATGAAGACTTCCCTGGCCCCCGCGTGCAGGGCGGAGTCTTTTACCGCCCTCTTCTCGACTTCGGTTATCCCGGACGGTATCGCTATCACAACCCTGGGCCTTATGAGCCGCCTGGCCTGATTCGCCTTTCTTATAAAATAACGGAGCATCGCTTCGGTTATCTCAAAATCGGCGATAACTCCGTTTCTCATGGGCCTTATGGCCACTATATTGCCCGGCGTTCTTCCGAGCATGCGCTTTGCCTCTTCTCCGACCGCCAGGACGTTCGACGTCCCGGCCTGGACAGCGACGACAGACGGTTCGCATAGGACTATACCCTGATTCTTCAGATACACAAGCGTCGTCGCGGTACCCAGATCCACGCCCATGTCGTTCGAAAAAAGGCCCAGGACCTCATTGTAC
>CAZPYQ010000027.1:0-13304 GCA_964590585.1 uncultured Planctomycetia bacterium
ACCATCCCCATGTCTATGGCGTAAACCCTTTGCCAATAGAGGAACTTAGCAAGGCCTTTCTCGATATTAAGAGCGGTCTCCCCACTTTGCGCATCGCGGCGAAAAGATCCTCTTTTCCGGCGAAATCCTCTCTCTCCAGGTACCGCTCAATATCGCTATCCAAAAACGTGAAGACGCCCGCGAAATTATTTTTTGGCTCATGCGCGTAATAATCGGCTATGGCCGAAAAGGCGCTTAATCTGCCGTATAATTGGGCGTTCACGGACATGATGGCCGTCTCGCCTTCCACAAAATCCTGGAACCTCTTGATGCGCTCGTAACCCAGGGCGAGGGCGAGGGAATCCACCCAATCATTTAAAAATAGAGCTGCCGCGTCGCGGCGGAGCCTGTATCCTCTTCCCGTGTCCTGCCAGTTATCGAGCGAGTAGACGCGATAATGAGTATTGAGGTCCTGGGGATCGCTGGCTATCAGGCGCCATTCCTTTTCTCTGACTCGCGCCCTGCCATACCCTCCCGCCCTGGCCACATCTTCTTCCCATGCCTGGGCCGAGACGCAGCGTTCAATGCTGGGCACATCATTCGCGGGATCCATGAGACGCTTTTCCCTGTCTTCTATGTAAAACACCCGGCTGTTCTCACCCGGCAATACGAGTCCCCTTAACGCGCGTTTAAGCGTCATCAGCATCTCGCCGACCGGCGGCACAAACCGCTTTTCCATCATCTTCACCCTGCCCGTGCCGTCTATGCCGACGACATGGAACCTTTTCGCGCCGTCCACATCGGGCGCCCTCTCATCGGACCTGGCCATCCCTTTAAGCTGGCCCTCGAAGAACCTGTTCGCTATATAGGGCCTGCCTTCCCCGGCCATGATGGCATACAGGTTGAAACCCGAGGCCTCTCTTATTACGCGCGTTACGGTCAGTAAAAGTCTGTCGAGTTGCGACACGTTCTTGCTCGCCATGGATAACGCGCTCATGAGCCGTATTAGCCTTATGGTGGAGTTGTAAAATTTATCTTCCGACTCCTGCCTGCGCCCCGGATTGGCCAGTGAATATAGTGCCAGATCCCGGCGCGCCTCGATAAACTCCCTTAGCGCCTGTTCCATTATCGGCATGGCGCTCTCGACGGATACGATGCCTGTTATGTACTTTTCACCGTACTCGTTTAAAATATACTTCCTCGCCTTCTCGTTATCACGGCTGCCGGACGGTGCGACGAATACGCCTAAACTGAAATCCTTGAGCGTAAGGCACGGTATAACGGCCTCCCATAGATTTGGGTCAGTGCCGCTTTGTTGTAAATCCACCGTCTGCCAGACGCCCGCGGCATCCGTCTCCGCCGTTATCGAGACCCCGCCCGGAAACGCTCTTTTCATAGTAGCCTCTTCGGCGTAAATCTTAAGGGGTATATCCCTGCCATATTCGGCCTGCATATACGCCTTGTTGTCAGGTTCCACAAACCTGACCGGGCTTTCTCGCATTCCGCTCGAGGAGTCTCTTCTTATGCCTTTTACTCCGAATTCGCGGTTTATCATGCCGGAGAAAGCGGCGACCTCCGCGGCGGCGCCCTCCATGTCCGTCTCGAAATTTACCGCTAGCGGTTCCGTTATACCGTTCTTCGCCCTCAACTCGAGTATATAAATAAGCACCTTTTCCACGTCCAGACTCTCCGGACATTCCGTGTAAAGGTACCGGTGCGTATCCAGGGCGTACGGGCCCCTGGCGGCGTATTCCGGCACGGTCACGTGAACTTCGCGGACCAGGCCTATCGTGTCGTCATTGATTATCCTTCTTATATATTCCATGAAATCATGCCCGGGATCGTCGATGTGCCTGTTCTTGGCGGCTACTATCATATGCGAACAATCGACCAGAAGATGGGCGCCTGTCCCTTTAAGGACTTCAAATATAAAATCGGGGTCGGTTATGTACTCATACGCCCCTGAGGGTTGATAATCCAACTGCTCGACCAGTACCGGCTTATCATAACCGGCCTTCTTCAGATTCGCCTGCAGTATATTGATATTTTCTACGAAGCGCCTCAAGACCTCGTCGCGGCCAAGAAGGGGGCTTAAGGGCACTTCATATGGCCTTTGGCTGGTGCCAAACTCTCTTTCTTCAACCGGCGCGCTCAAGTGGCAACTGACGTATTCCGGCCTGAACTCCCGGACCATACGATATACGACACTATCCTCATCCGCGAAGAGTTCTCTCGTAGCGGGACTGGCAAGGTTTATCTCATAAACGCGTCCGTCGTCCCCGACCAACTTCTTAAGATGGAACGACCTTCTTTGGGCGCTGAATAATGGCTCACTTTTGATATTCATCCTTTCGGCAGCGTCCCGGTACTGGTCCTCGAATAAAGGCGGCTCGCCGCCGAATATGCGCCTTAAACCCTTAAGGCCGGCTAAGAAAGAGGCGTTTCCGGCCGCGCGCGGATCCCTGGAGGCGTTCAGGGTGACGCCCAAAACGATATTCGCCCTATCCAGCGCCTCGCGCCTCAATTTGTCAAAGTAATCACCGAACCAACTCTCTGTGGAATCGAGCGCCGCATGAATCCTCCCGGCCAGCGCCTTTTGCCTCCCGGCGCAGTGCGCTATATACGAGGCGGCCTCCTCTTCGGACAGGCCGCTTGCGGCAAGAACAGGGATAAGTTCTTCCAGGTTCACATCCTGCCACCTTGCCGCCTCTTCTTCATATGCGCGCCTGTCCCGCCCGTGCGACTTAAACGCGTCTGGAAATTCGCACGGTTCGCAACTGGCCGAATCGAATACCGCCTTCTCACCCAGATGCAGCCAGCCGAGGGCTATGGGATAAACATTCCCATGGTCATCACGCATTATCTGATTTTGGTACTTTGAATGTATGTGGGACCCGAACAGCTCGTCGAGTATCGAAAGCTGAACCTTCACCTCAAAGGGAACATCTTCCCGGCGCATATCATGAAAATCATCTCTGTACGGCTCGAGAAAGGCGATGTACCCTTTCTGATCGATGTAGCCGAATGAGCCGTCTACGAGATGTATCTTGTCGAAATATCCCCGCGCCTGGTAATAGGAGATGATATTCCTCATTATTATCTCGGCGCGTCCGTTTCCGCCCATCCTGAGCACCCATTTATTACCCTCGTTATCCGTGACCAGCCGCCTGCTGAATCCTTCCTCAAGCATCCTCCAGCCGGTCACCATCGCGACCGGGTCTTCGCCGAATAATTCTATGGCCCGACTGTTATCCTGATATATGGGGCATTTCACCTCTGTTCCGCTTGACGAAGGCCGCGTCTGGTGATCGCCGGACGAAGCGGCCTCTCTCACGGCCTGATTCAGGCCGTCAAGATTAATCATATAGTTGCCGTCCTGCCAGAAAGTTACGCCGGTGTAACCCTTGCTCTTTAAGAAGGCAAAAATTCTTTGCATATTTTGTGAAGTAAGGGAGACAGGGCTTCCGGCCGCGTTTCTTATTCCAATCTCCCCTATACGTACGGGCCTTGAACTGAGATCCGCCGCGGCAGGCAAGGCCGCCAGTTCCTTTGATGTGCCATAGAAATGCATGTCTATCTCATCGAACCTCGACTGCATATCCTTCCAGTTATCCCTGAAATCATTTGCGCCGATGCAACTTACGCTGACCCTGCCGCCCCGGCTGTGGATGTAGTCGGCCATATTAAGCACAAATCGCCTGAGCGTGGTAAAGTCTACGACATCCGCCTGCCGGGATTCCCTGGCGTCCTTCACGACCCTGGGTTCGTTCATCACATCCCACATCGCTATGTTCGGATTATCCGCGTATCTGGCTATGAACCCTTTCAGGAGGACCAGGAGCATCCCCCTCTGATGCGGGTCCTTGAACCAGTGGGCCTGCTCGCCCTGTCCGCCGGCTACGCCGTCTGTAAGGTCATGGTTAAGGATGACCGGTATCACCCTGATGCCGTGCCCGGCGGCCTCCTCGAGAAGTGCATCCATATCCTCATACACCTTCGGGCCGAATATCATCCTGCCGTCTCTATCATATGTTATGCCGGGCGCGAAATTTCCGAAAAGGAATACCCTGGTCATCTTAACGCCGGCTTTCTCAAAAGCGCCAAACCTTTCGTCCAGGGCGCGACGCCCCTCTTCTGAACTGAACCCTATATGTTCGAGGTTCGGGTCCTTGCCTATATCCAGGCCGTAATTTATCCAGGGCAGGTTGACCCCGATATTGGATAAAAATCCGCCGCTACCTGACGGCGCGGGCTCATCCTCATGCGCGTCTCCGGCATCGGGCGACGGCCTTAGTTCATCTCTGGCCTCGCCAACCGGCGCCTGCGCCTCGAAATACCATTCAGGGCCTGTAAACCCTGCCGTATCTCCCGCGCGCACAATAGGGTTCGGTTCCAGCAGGACCTTCGAGGGCTCGGCTTCGGCCCCGAGCATAAACGCGCCTCCCCATAAAAACGCTATGGGCAATAAAGAGATAGCGGCGCCCGTAAGGGCTGTTTTAAATATACCGCTCGACGACGCGCGCGCCGGGGCATCCGTATCGACACTAACCACCTCATAGGGCAGGTCCAGATTTCCCGCCGCCTCCCTGTCCAGGATAACCAGGGCATTCCCGTGTTCCTGAAGGAAGGTGCCCGGTATGAGCGGCGTCACGTCTCCTTCAATGACGGCCTTTACCGCGTCGGCCTTCTCCTCGCCCGAGGCAAGCAATAAAATCTCCCCGGCGCGCAGGATAGTATCTATGCCTATCGTAAAGGCGTATTTTGGCACCCTGTCTATGCCCCCTCCGAATTCCGGGGCCGATTTTCGCAGGGTGGGGTAAGTCAGTCTGACTAATCTCGTCAGGGTGCGCCTTATCGAAAATGGCTCATTAAATCCGATGTGGCCGCCCTGATATAAACCGTCCGCGGAATAGATTGGGCTTATCCCCAGGATCAGAAGATCTATGGGATTGCGCTTTAAGAACGCTTCATATTCTTCCGCGCATCTTTGCGGGGTCTGGCCCTCCTTCAGTTCCAAAAGTTTAATCTGGTCTTTCCTTATACCGAACGGCTCGAAGAACCGCCTCCTTAAATATCCGCCGTAACCCTTATCCTTCTCTGCCGGGGAAAGCAGGAAATTGTCCGGCTGCACGAAGGTGGCTTTCGAAAAATCTACCCCATCGAGTTCGCCCTGAAGCCGCCGCCTTTCAAGCTCCTCATACATCCCTATCGGGGTATTTCCCGATGAAAGGCCTATGACGGCATCCGGCTTGTTTCTCAATGTTTCTATCAGCCTGTCAGCGGCTAGGACGCTCATCGCGCGGTAATCCTCCGCTACGACAAACGGGATATTGCCGCTCGAAGAGGAGCGGAAATCGCCGCCCGGCCCTGTATGGCCCGTCATGTCAAGCCTGGCGAACTCTTCCAGGGGCATGCGGCTTCTCTCTATAAGAGCCGCGAATCCCTCGTCTTGAATCATGCCGTCTTCACCCACCAACTCGCCGAATACCGTTTCGACCCTTTGCCTCAAATCGTCCGGAAAACCGCTCTCTTTAAGGCACCTCAGGATAAAGCTCACCGTCTGTTCCGGGGACTCGAACCGCCTGTATTCCTCAAGGCCCCTTCGTTTATAGTTATTGTTTCCGAACTCGAACGAGTCCCCTATCATGAAACACGCCGCGGCCTCCAGGAGTTCCGCCTTTTTGGCCGGGCTTAAATGCGACCCGTTTATGGCGCTCACTACAAGGGGCCATCTCATGTGGTTGGCTATTAAAATCTCTATCGCGTGCGGTACCTCTATCCCGGCGGCATCAAGTACCTTTGCGGAATTTCTGGCGTGATCCATCAGGTTTACGGACTGGCGTTGTTTCAGCGTCAGGGGGACGTCTTTGGAATCGAACTCCGTGAGTACATCCGCCGGGTCCCGGCCTATATATCCTATATCATTCACCTTGGCAAGAGAGATGAGCCCAGATTCCGCGGCCTCTCTCTCCTCATCCCCGAGCACGCCGCCTACGTCGTGGGCCAGGACAGTAAAATGCAGAAGTCTTCTCATCTCCTGGTTGAAGGATCCCAGGCGTTCAGCCATGAAGTTGGCGTAGGCCAGGACGTTTTTGGTGTGTTTCGCGAGCTCGGCGTTCTCCGGGGCGATTAAACTCAATATCTCGTTATCGGAGAGCGACATGATGTTCCTCGGGCCGCCGGCACGCGCCCCGCTCGATGAGGCACGATGCGTAAATTCCTCTACCTCTTCATCCGCGATATCACTTTCTCTGGCCTCGGTCACGACGCCAAACAATAGCCTATTCTTATTTTCAATCATGGCGGCCAGGGCCTCCAGCGGCCGCCTGTCGGAAAGGCCCTCCCTTTCGTAACTCGCCTCAAGGAATTCGAATGTCTCCGTAAAGGTTTCGGTGGACCTGCCCTGCCTGAATAAACCCATCTTTTCTTTGTTGTTTCCGTTTTCGAAGATATCCGCTGTGAATATCACGGCCAGAAGAAGCCTGAGGTCCTCCTCCGGTATGGTCAGCCTGTCTCTGTACGCGCCTATTATCTTATCCAGTTCCGAAGGGAATTGATGGCACCTTATGAGAAGCCTCGCCTCTACAGGAAGGCTGATCCAAAGGGCGTTTATGTCCCTGAGCGCCCTTTCGCCGTGGTTATACATGTCCCTTGCCGTATTCTCTTCTTCCCGCGTCAACCTTTCGCCCTTACTCTCTTCGAGATGGCGTATGAAACTTATGGGCGCGGGATATTTCTCTCTGTCTTCGGCTGTCAGTTTCCTCTTGCCATGGTATCGCGCTATCCTCTCAAACTGTCCCGGATCCACATAAGCGCCGTCGTGTATCTCCGCGGCGGCCGTCAATATCTCCATGAGGCGGTCATTTGACCTTACATGTTCTATCTCGCCTCCGATTAATCCGGCTACCGCGGATGCCCTCTTGACGTGCCTTGAGGAATAACTCTCCTGGCTTCGCCCGTTTATATACTGGTATCATCTCCAGGCGTTCGTCTCTCGTAAGTTCAAGGAGCCCTCTTTCGCTGCGGGCCCGACCTGGCGGCAAGAGGGGCCATACCCCTTCAGGATGGGCCGCTTCCGGCTTGGAAAACACCATAATGGACATGGGGAAGAAATAGGTCGGTTCGACTTCCTGCGCGTAAAAACCAAAGGCCCCTTCATCGGCTACTATGCCTTTCATGATATCTTTCGCTTCCTGCCAGTCTTCGGGGGAATATTTATAAGGGTAGGGCCTTTTGGTCTTCTCGTAATATGGTGATCCGCGGGTCAATTCATAAAATCGTCCGTAAAGATCTTCTGGCCCTTCCGCGGACAGGTCTGAACGGGCCAGGCCCTTCAGGAAAACGGCCCATTCGCTCGGGACTATAAATAACGCCCTGCCAGAGGGTTTAAGGACCCTGTGCGACTCTTTTACGCCCCTTAAAAACGCGAGAAAGGCCTCCGGCTCCGTGGAATACGGCCCCTCTCCTTTCGATTCCCGGCCATAGGAAGGGTCTGTCACTATCTTGTCTATGGCGCCATCCGCTATTGGAAGCGCGGTGGCATCATGCTGCAGTATATCTACCCTTTTAAATTGCGGCCTCAACGCGGGCGGCAGGAAATCGAATAATCCGTCTAATGCCCTTAGGTTATCTTCTATGGCGTAAGCTTCTCTTCCCTCTTCAGGCATGCCATATATGATGTCCCCGGCTATTATCCTCTCCGCCTCCCGGTAGGCGCTTAAGTATGCCAGAAGATTTCCGGCCCCGGCGAAAGGATCCAGGATAATATCTCCGGGCCGTATATCAGCCAGTTGAAGCATCTGGTAGATGCTGGAAGGCGTCATTGAGAACCTGCGCGAAGTGACATCATCCGCCATCTCGATCCTTCCCATGTTCATCCTTAGCCAATGTCTGGGCCTTAAAAACATCATGTTGAACAATACGATGTCTGTTATGGCCCTGACCAGATCTTCCTTTCTGTCAGTGAGGGCATCCTTAAGGGCCGACGCTTCCCTGATATCCTGCAATAGCCGCCTTTTGCCTTCCTCGGTTTTGAGAGAGGCGGGTTTACCGAGAATATCCCTGTATCTTCCAAGCGTCTCCAGGAACCTGTCCCTGGCAAGATAGTAGGCCTCTTTGTAGATAGTAAAGGTGCCGTCGTATTTGGTCTCTTCCCACACCATCTCTTCGCGCCCTGAAAGCGCGTGCGGCACGCGGTCGGCGGTTGTGTCAAGATCCGCCAGCATATCTTTAATATGCCTCTCTTCATCTTCGGTCAGGCGGGGGAAGAGACTGCTTTCTATGGCGCCAAAATCTATATCCGTATCCGCGAAATCCCCGCTCGATGATTCGCGCGCCGGAGGGACAATGGCGACGTTTCGTATGTAGACATCCCCCGCGTACGCGGCCTGAAACGGGGCCATATCGTTCGTGGCTATCTTTAAGCCCAGGGTAACGACCTGTCTGGCATCGAAACCTGTATCCCGATAGGAAGCCGCCTCTCTTTCGGGATCATACTCGACCCTCATCCAGTCTCCGGGCTTTATATTTATCCAGCGAGAGTACCGGGAATGCCACTCGCCGTTCTCGTCCTGTGATTTCTCGAATATCTGCACCCCGTTGGGAGCGTACCCGGGCCCGACAAGTTTACGGAGTGTCTTAATCTCGAACCTGACCTTATGCCCTCCAAGATCCGCCCTGTCCTCCTCATCCCTGGTTATCCCCTCTATATCAAATCCCTTCAGGCTTATATAAAGTTCGCCTTTCGATCTCTGCGGGTCGCCCGCTACGAGATTGACCTGAATGACGCGAAGCCCTCTGGCCGCGTCCAGATAAGTCCCTGTTATGGCCTGGCTGTCCTCGTATGTCTCCACCTTCCATGACGCGTCGAGCGGTATCTGTATCGTCCTTTCGCCCGCTTCCTGCGCCTTTACGCCTTTTGAGAATACCCCAGCCCATCCTATGGCCGCCACCAGGGTTACGGCCGATTTAAACGATGTCCCGAAAAATCCCCTGCGGTCGGTTCGTATCGAGGAGAGCGCGTCCGCCCATCGGTCAAGCAGGTCCGGTAATTCGTCGAATATGCCGCTCGATGAGGCGCGGGATATCGGGCCTGTCGAGGCGCGGCCGGCAGGCGGCGCCTCTATCAACATCTTGTTGCCTTCGAACCTTAGCCTCAAACCAAAGGCGCTCTCCCAGTCATCATCATCCAGGGCCTCCTTGACGGAATTTTCGGTAATCTCTTCCAGGGGCATCCTGAAATAATCCGCGAGGCCCGCCAATATCCTTTCGAAGACCGCGTCAGTAAAATCATCGCCGTCTACATCCAGTATCAGTATATTCTCATCGCCCGTCTTCTCTATATAGGCATCGACTATGTAGGCCACCAGACGCATCAATTTATAGAGCCTCTCTACCCTGGAAAGGCCCTCTCCTTCTCTTCTGGCAAGGAGGAAGAGCGGGAAGATATTGACCCGTATGTTTCTCGACCAGACATATGAGAAGGTAGGGTCATGCCTGGCCATGCCTATCAGATATTCGAATTCATCATTGCTAAATTCAAGGCCTTCCCTTGAAAGGTTGAAGGACAGGGGAACGCAGCCTATCCTTAATCTCTGATAAAGGAGCTCCGCGGCGCTCATGGTATCCATCATCTTATATTGATTCAGCATCTCTTCGATAAGCTGTGTCGAGGCTATGTTGTCCGCTCCGTAAGGCGGAGATGCCCTTCGTTCAAGCTTTGAAACGCAATCGATGAGGTCCATTACAAGAAGCTGGGCCTTCCAGTTCCGGGATATGCAGAAATCCGCGGGGAAGCTGTCCACGCCGATATCCGTCATCTTGCCGTGTTTAAAGACAAGATAAGCGGCGTTTGTTACCAAATTTTCGTCTGTTACACCGTACTCCCTCAAGATACCGATGGCCGCGTGGGCGCCGGCTGCCCAATGGTCCCATACATTCTTAGTCTTCGCGAAACCTATGTCATGCAGTATCACCGCGAGGAGGAGCGCTTCCTTATCCTCGGCGCTTAGGCCATTGTATATCTCGAATACTTTATCTAAAGCGTCAAAATACCCGTCTTTATCCGGCGTCCTTGCCTTCACGGCGGGGCTGGTGATATTATCGTACAGGAACTGAAAACCGTTTCTACCCCTTATAAAATGCTCGAAACTCTCTATGGCCAGCCTCGCATGCTGTATCCTGTATTCATCCGCCCCTTCCATGAGGGCGTCGAAATCTTCCTTCAGCCTCCGCGCGACCTCCCCGCTCGATGAGGCGCGGGGTTCTTCCTCCCTTTTAAGTTTTTCCGCCATATCTCCCCGGCCGATTGCCTCCATCTTCTTTCGGGAAGCATCCAGTACTCTCCTAAACATCTCCTCTGAACTCTCCGCAAATTCTCCGGTAAGAAGGTTCCCTATCAGGGTGTATTGCTCGTCTACCATGGTCATCAGGTCGCCGTCACGGCCCAAAAGGAGACATCGGTAACTGTGCATGAGCGGACTATGCCCTACGCCGAGGGAGGGGAAACGTTTCTGCATCCGTCCGGCAAGCGCCTCGAATTCTTCATATGGCATCGACATCCCGTCCGAGCTTCTGCTTATGGTCACATAATAGTTGAGCTTCCAGCGGAGACCGTCCATTTGGGCGAATTCTCTTTGTAGAAACGAACCTATCGCTTCAATATCACTGGCGTTATTCCTATGCACAAGCGTCACGATCTGGCACCTTGGCCGCTTTTCCAGACCCCTAATCTTATTTACAATACGCACGACACGGCCGAAGTCAGATGTATTGCCTCCCCGAAGCCCGGCATTCTTCTCAGGGGTTGAGCCATCAAGAGAAAGGGAGACAAAATCTACGTAAGGCACTATTCTGTCAAAGAGATCTTCAAGAAGCACACCGTTCGTATATAAGTTTATCTGCATATCCGGATAACGGTTCCGGCAATATTTTATGAGTTCCGGCAGGTGCGAAACCAGAAGCGGCTCTCCTCCCGTCAAGGCGATACTGCGCACGCCTTTTTGATACATCCTGTCAAGAACAGCTTTGTGCTCCTCAAAGGTCAGCCTGTTTGGAGTAACGGCCGGAGAGGAGCCTGTCCAGCATACCTTGCACTGTCTGTTGCATCGCTCGGTTATCATCCAGTCCACTACCGGTATGAGTTGTTCCGGATCGCTTTTTACAAATTTTACTCCTTCGGATTCAGCCCGTTGACGCGCCAGAAAGGTAGGCGTAAATTCATCCCCGCTCGATGAGGCGCGAAGAGATTCACCCAATATCTCTCCAGCCACATCCACGAGCCTGGCCCTGAACTCTTCGGCGCTTAGCGGCTTGAAACCGTTGGGCCTTAGATGTCTTGTCGCCTCGCATTCTTCTTCATACTTTCTCACCCACTCATCTATAAAAGAAATGACTTCAGCCCTTACTTTATCCGGGTCCCGCAAAGACACCCTGAGCGCTCTTATCTTCATATCCAAGAGCCCCGTGAAAGCCACGCTAAGGCGGTCGAGGCTCGACTCTATTGCCCTTTCGTTAACGCCGGCGCAGTATTCGGTAAGCGCCAGGTGATACTCACCCGTCTTGAGGAGCCCTTCATACGGCTCCTTTTTATTGGTAAGGATGGCCACGTAAGGCCTCTCCGGGCCCGATGCATCGAATTTCGGCAGTATCACCATGTAGGAGGCCTTTTTCTCTCTGAGTAATTTCGAGAGCCCTTCGGTATGGTATCCGCCTGTTATAAGGGCCGCGACATGCTCGCCTGTCTGGCGCATACTCGCTATAGTATTCTCGAGTATGGCGCTATCCCTCTTACCGGCTACAAGGTAAAATTCCGCCGCCTCCTTTATCCCGGAGATTATCCTGTCGGCGTCATATCCTATATCTATCCTGGCGTTATATTTCGATGCCATGGCGGACACAAAATCCGTCAGTTCGCTCTTATCTATGTTCGCGATAGTATCTTTTAGATATCCGAAGGAGCCGGGGGTGAGTTTCATCTCCAGCATATCGCTCATGAGGCGCGCCATCCTGGAGAGGCTGTATACCCTTCTTTCATCATCGTCCTGGAATACCTTTTGGCCGAGCGCGTCTTCGAAGGCCGCCATCTCCTCGAATAGCGATATGAGGTCTATGGACTCATAGGTCGTTATATACCGCGTATATTTGGCGAGTTCAGGATACCGGTCCATGCCGATACCCTCTTTTTTGGAAAGAGCAAGAAGATATGAGTAGAAATCCGCCTGCGGGATATTCTGTGACCTGAAGGCGATGCTCTTTGAGACGAGTTCCTCAAGTGTCTCTTTGGAAGATTTTTCGGTAAGAAGGCCTATCAGGCTGTCGCGTTCCGTATTGGCCTCTTCAAAATCTATCTTTCCTTCCTGGCCGAGGGCGCGCGACAATATTTCGAGGTTCTTATAAGAGGTGTGGTCTATATTCAGCCTGGCCGCGAGACCGCTCATGTACTCCCAGCGCTTCGCGAAGGCGGCACTGTCATTTTCAAGGAGAAGCGAAGAGGAGATAAAATCTTTGAGTTCCCTGGAGTATACCCTGTCCTCGAGAGAGAATATCGTATCTTTTAGCGATTTTAGGTCCTTTGAGAGCGACGCGTTAATCTCATAGACCTTCCGGAAGAGCGCCGCATTTTGGGCGTAAAGTGTTTCGTCGTCTACGCCGTAAAGGGCCACCGGCTTTTCGGAGACGAGCGAAAAGAACCCTCCTGCCGACATCTTCCCCTCTTTGACGAGCGATTCGCCGAGGCGCCGCCTGGCCGCCTCATCGGGGCACGAATGAAGGACCGATGTGTCTATGTAACCGCTTGTGCCCTCAATGGCTATTATATTAAGGTTATAATCAGAAACTAATTGTCCCAAAATCTTACTTATGGAATCCTGGGCGCCCAATGAGGCATGCGCATCCTGGATATTTATGATTAGATCCTCTTTTCCGGAGTCGTACCTGTCGCGGGTAATGGCGAGATCTTTGGGAAGTGATATGTCCTTTAAACCGGAAGGCTGGGATTGGCCTTGGGTGTATGCTTTCTGAAATAGGGGCTCTCCTGCCTGCGCCCAGACGATATCCTGATTGACAAAGGCCAATACCAGTAAAATGGCTATGGCCTTGCAACATAAGTTCTTCCTTATATCATAAAATATAGTTATCTTATTTCTATTCATAGGATAATATTTTATTCAATAATTAGCAGGTAAACCATATAAGTATACAAGGTAAAACCACATAGTCAAGGCAAGAAAACCAACTTTTTTATATTTTAATTTGTACCGTTTGGAATTTCCATCGGCCAAGTGTCCCTAATTCCAAGATTAAAGCTGTCCCCTATTTAGGGGGTA
>CAZPYQ010000028.1:0-13268 GCA_964590585.1 uncultured Planctomycetia bacterium
CGGGGACTGCGCGGGTATCATCGCGGGCACCGAGACCCTGGATAACGAAATATTGTCCAAACTCGGGAAACTGAAGGTGATATCCCGGTGCGGCGCGGGGATGGATAATGTCGATCTCAAGGCGGCGGAGAGGCTCGGTATAAAAGTATACAGCACACCGGACGCGCCTGCGCAATCGGTCGCGGAGCTTACCGTAGGGTTGATATTGTGCCTTCTCAGGAAGATATCCGTCTCTGACATCTCAGTTAAGAGCGGAAAATGGGAAAAGGCCGCCGGCAACCTTCTTTCGGGGAAAAGGGCCGGCATCGTAGGGCTGGGAAGGATAGGACTTAAGGTGGCAGGGTTTTTAAAAACATTCGGCTGCGAATTGGCCTACGCGGATATCGACAAAAAAAAGACCGTTATCCCAAGGATGAAATTAGAGGATCTGTTGAATTGGGCGGATATAGTCTCCATACACGCTTCGACCGCCGACAGGTTGATAAGAAAGAAAGAACTGGGTCTCATGAAGAAAGGCGCCTGGCTCGTCAACGTCTCGCGCGGAGGCATCGTGGATGAACCGGCCCTCGAGGAGGCCCTTCGCTCCGGACACCTGGCCGGCGCCGCGCTGGATGTATTTGAAAAGGAACCGTACAAGGGCACGCTTTCCGGCTTAAACTCGGTCATACTTACGCCGCACATAGGTTCATACGCGAAAGAGGCGAGGATAGGGATGGAGAGGGAAGCGGTCAATAATCTTCTTAAAGGACTTACCGGGGAGGTTTAATATGTCAAAAAAGGTTATCGTTTTCGGAGGTTCGGGTTTTCTCGGAAGCCATGTCGCCGATGCGCTTGATAAGGCCGGCTACGAAGTGGTCATATATGATATCAGGCCTTCGCGATATTTGAAGAAGTCCCAGAAGATGATAGCGGGCGACATTCTGGACCAGGCGAAGGTGGAAAGGTCCATAAAGGGTTGCGATGTCGCCTATAACTTCGCCGGGATAGCGGATATAGAGGAGGCGAGCAGGAAACCCCTGGATAGCGTAAAGTTCAACATACTGGGCAATTCCATTATCCTTGAGGCCTCGAGGAAGGCGGGGGTAAAACGTTTCGTATATGCCAGCTCCCTTTATGTTTACAGTAAGACCGGCTCTTTCTACAGGAGCGCGAAACAGGCCTGCGAGCTTTTAATCGAGAATTATAACGAGGTCTTCGGCCTGCCCTATACGATACTGCGTTATGGATCTCTTTACGGCCCGCGCGCCGGCGAACAGAATTTCATACACAAAATAGTTCGACAGGCCCTTACGGAGAAGAGGATAATAAGGCACGGAGACGGCGAGGAATTAAGGGAATACATACACGTGCTGGACGCCGCAAAAGAGAGCGTAGAGATACTCTCAAGCGCCTTCAAGAACCAGTATGTCATCCTGACGGGCAACCAGCAGACGCGCATAAAAGACCTGCTTCTCATGATAAAAGAGATGCTTGACAACAAGATAGAGGTGCGGTTTTTGAAGCCGAAAGAGAGCTATCATTACGAGATAACGCCTTACTCTTTTACCCCTAAAATAGGCAAGAGGCTGATCGGGAGAACATCCCTGGACCTTAACCAGGGCATCCTGGAAACTATCTACGACCTTTATAAACAGATTAACCCCTCTCCTATATATGATGGAGTGGTCATAAAGGGCCCTAAGAATAGATGAAATATAGGTATCTCTCCCATCTTCTGGAAGATCCCGTGCCCGCTTACGGCGGAGCGGGGTCCCTGGGTATAGAAAACACCAAATCTATCGCGGGCGGAAGCTCATCGAATGTCTCAAGGTTTTCGATGGAGAGCCATTGGGGGACCCATATAGACCTGCCGGGACATTTTTTTATAAACGGCAGGAATGTATCGTCCTATCCGGCGGAATACTGGTTCTTCAAGTCGCCCCAGGTTATAGATGTGACGTTAAAGCCGGCCGAGATATTAGGATGCAGCGGCTGGATATCCGACATAAGGAAGGATAGTGATATCCTGCTATTTCGGTCCAACTGGTCGGAGTTAAGGCGCAAAGAAACGTATGTCCTGGAAAATCCGGGGATACATCCGGACGTGGCGGCGCAGTTGAGGAAAAACTTCCCCGCTATCAGGGTGGTGGGCATAGACTGGCTCTCCGTATCGTCTTATCAAAATCGGCAGATCGGAAGGGCGGCGCACAGGGCCTTTTTGGAAGAAGAAGGCGTTGGAAAGGAGATCCTTTTAGCCGAAGACATGGATCTATCTTACCGCATGTCAGTTTTAAGAGAGGTGTTTATTTTTCCGCTAAGAATCAAGGATATAGACAGCGTCCCATGCACGGCGATAGGCGGATTCGATGAATAAGATAATCATATTCGATTTTGACGGCGTCCTGGTGGAATCGGTAGATATAAAGACCAGGGCATTCGTAAGGCTCTTTGAGCCGGAAGGTAAGGCAGTGGCCGAAAAGGTAAAGAACTACCATCTTAAAAATACGGGCGTCTCCAGATTCGAAAAATTCAGGTTTATCTATAAAGGCATTTTAAAACGGGATCTTTCAGAGAACGCATTCAGGGCTCTATGCGACAGGTTTTCCGCTTTAGTCGTCGAAGAGGTGATAAAGGCCCCGTATGTCCCCGGAGCGAAAGAATTTCTGGATGCCCATGCCTCCTGTTATAAATGTTACGTGGCTTCGGCGACACCGCAGGATGAAATAGAGGATATCATAAAGAAGAGGGGCATGACGCGTTATTTTTCAGGTATCTACGGCGCCCCCAAAGATAAGGATGCTATCGTTAAGGACGTGCTGGAGAAGAATCATATATCCGCCAGGGAAGCGGTCTACGTAGGGGACGCCTTGAGCGATTACACCGCGGCCGCGGGTCACGGCGTAAGGTTCATAGCGAGGGTAAGGGGCGATGAGGCCGTATTTTCGGGCATAGATTGCGTCAAGATAAACGACCTGGTCGATCTCAAAGGCACAATCGATAAGCTATAGGCTTTTTTAAACGGAAAGCGCGTATTCATGGAAAAAGAATCATACGTGGAAGAATATCTGGCCCTTATGGATGACCTCGCCCGCAAGCATCATTCAAGGTGCTGGTTCGCCACCTTTACAGCCGCCAGGAACAGGGAGGCCTCCGAGTTCTTTAAGGACCTTTACGGATATATAAGCGGCCCAGGGAGGTTTGAGAGGAGCTATCGCAACGGTTTTCCGTACGCCAGGTTCTTCGCGATCTCCGCGATGCGGACATTAAGGATATGGACAAGGGCGCTCATCGTAAAAATCCTCTTTTCCGCCGTCGTCAGGAAGGCGTCAAAAAAGAAGGGCCTAAGCGTTATACGGTCATGGCTATTCTTGAGATCCGTGGGGCCGGACAGGGCCTATAGGGACCAATTCTTCGGGATCCTGCCGGAGTATCTCGAAGCGAGGGGCGAGAATGTCGTCATCGTTGGTTCGGTATATTCCGACAGGTATTTTCGCATAATAAAGAGGCTCATTTCGGCGAAAGGCAGCGTCGTGATACCTCAGGAGTATTTCGTATCATTTTTAGACCCCGTCAGGATAATCATCGATATCCTGAAGCGCAGGACGCGCATAAATGAGAAGGTCGCGTTCCGGGGACGCGATATCACGGAGATACTCAAGTTCCATCTGGACCGGGATTTTACCGATATGGCCTTTGAGAACATCATGTCCTTCTACATGACAAAGAACCTTATGAAGCGCCTGGATGTAAAGACATATATATTAACGTATGAGAACAACCCCTGGGAGAAGATGACGCTCGATGCCATAAAAACCTGTTCGCCTTCCACAAAGACGATCGGTTATCAGCATACGATAGTTTCGCTCGGAAAACTCGGGATGCGGCTGGGCGAATATGAGAAGCTGCATATGCCCATGCCGGACAGGATAGTCACAAACGGAAAGGCCACAAAAGATATAGTTATAAAATACGGGAATTACCCGGCTGACAGGATAGCGACCGGCTGCGCGTTGAGGTTCAAGACAGGTATACTGAAGGATAAGGACGCTCTCCGGAGAAAAGGCGGCAAGACAATTCTATTGGCCCCTACCGCGCTATGCCAATCCGTCGGAATATTGAACGTCGCCTATGAGGCGTTCAAGGATATGCCGGAATACAGGATCGTGATCCGTCCCCATCCCGGTTTCCCTTTTAAAAAGATTAAGCGGCACCTGGCCGTCCCTTCGGAATCTTTTCCGTCCCATTTTATCGTAAGTTCGAAACTTACGCTGGAGGACGACCTCGCGGACAGTGATCTTCTTATATACGACGAGAGTTCGCTCTGCCTTAACGCGTTGCTCATGGGAATACCCATGATACATATAAATACCGACGGGCTTGTCTCCATTGATCCGCTCTTCGATTGCAGATACCTGAAACGTGAAGCGGCCGATGCAAGGGGCGTTCTCGCGGCCATAGACTACTTTTCCGGTCTGGAAGGAGATGAGTTAAAGAAACAGAAAGTCATGGCAAGGGAATATGCGCTGTCGTATCTTAGCGATGTCACGGATGAGAACCTGAAGGCGTTTTTATAAAGGCTTTAATATGGAAAAGATAACCGACATGATATCCTCCCCGACCATAAGCGATAATCTGTGGAAGGTCATGGTCGAAAAACAATCTGAGTTTAGCGATCTAAAGATACTGGAATTCGGCTCCGGCGGAAGCACGCTCGGGTTCATAAAAGAATATTACGGGAACAGGCATAGATACGGCTCGATAAAAATCGTCTCCTTCGAACACTGGCCGGCTTTTTATCGCCACTTGTGCCGTATCCTGCCGGATTATATAGAGGCGAGGGACGGCGAGGGGTTAAAATTTTCCGTATACCGCATCAAGGGACCCCGGGAGGGCCTCTCCGGGCGCCTAAAGAAAAACAGACTAAGTAAACTTTACGCGGTGCCTCCGGTTTACGACATACTCGGTACCAAAAAAGGCGTTGTCTTTCACCCCGTCAGGCTGACGGTCATGGCGATAGATCTCCTGAATAAGCGGATATGCGCCCTATTGTCCGTTGTCAACTCTTTATCGGCGTATTATTTCCGCAAGATAACGGGGCGGGATGCGGCGAAGTGGGAAAAGTCGCTCGTCCTAGCCGACATGTCCCCTAAAGGGTTCAAGGAATATCTCGAGGATAAGGCGATATCGGGTAAATGCATGGTGGAGATAAAAAGCGCTGACGGAAGTTTCAGGTTTGATTATTATCTCTTGCCGGAGAAGGGCAGGAACCCCTTTTGGCGCAGGATGGATATAGACGGGACCTTCGGTGAATTTGAGGACTATGTCTTATTTCCGCTCGATTGTAAGTTCGATATCGTCTATTTGGACGGACGAAGCAGGGTCTCCTGCGCCAGGAGGGTCCTTGCCGAAGGACTTTTATCTTCAGGCGGATACATGTTCATGCATGACGCTCACAAGGCGTGGTATGAGAAATGGCTTCAGGATGTCTATGAAAAAGGCGAGCGTTTAAGCGGCAGCAACAGGCGCCTGGACGGAAGGGCGATATATACAAAACCGTCCGGGGAGGCCCTGCCGTCGGCCAAGGACGAACTTTATGTCTTCAAAAATAGCAGCGGTTATCATGCGGGATAAAAAAGTAGTAAGATTTTTTGATGAGCAGGCCAGGGATTATAACGGTAAATACGGCGGGGTCCGCGACACCAGGTCGTTCATATTCTCGGAGAGAAAACGGATAGTGCTGGAGATGCTGGGGAATGGCTTCGAAAGGATCCTGGACATTGGGTGCGGGCCGGGCGTTTATACCGGGTGCCTCAGTTCGAGATGCAGAGAGCTTTACGGCGTCGATGTCTCCCAAGAGATGATAGAGATAGCCAGGGGCAAGAAATACGGGAATGTACGATTTTCCGTCGGAAGCATAGATAATCTTGAATTCGGAGATAATTTTTTTGACGCTGTCGTATGCGTCGGGGTGCTGGAATACTTTGGCGATGTCGAGCATGCCGTAAAAGAAGTAGCCAGGGTAACCCGGAAGGGCGGGGTAGTGATATTCACCGCGCCGAACGCTTCAAGCATCTTTAATAGGCTCGACCGGTATATTCGTAAACTCCTTAAAGGATGCCGTAGAGTAATAAGGATGGATGTTTCCAGGTCTTTCATGAACTACGACTTTGAACCTGTTCTCTTTTCCCGGGAAAGGGTGGAGGGCTTACTTAAAAAATACGGTTTTCGCGCAGAGAGGTCCGTATTTCATATATTCAGGTTATCCGTATTGAACAGGATAAGTCCGCGATTGTCGCTTTTTTTATCCAGGAGGCTGAACTTCATATCCAATAAGTTTTTGGCGATTAATTATATAGTCAAGGCGAGAAGAATATGAGAGATATGATAAAGGACATTATCAGTTTCTTTATATATGCGGCCGTCACCCCGTTTTACGGCGGCAGGAAAGCGACCCTGGTCTACCATTCGGTCGATGACGTCGAACCCGGTAAGGACCCCTACAAGATGAATGTACCTCCATCTGTCTTTGAGGAACATATGAGGTATATATGCGAGCGCAAGGACCTCTATACGGTGACATTCGACGACGGATTCAGGAGCGTGTATACGCGGGCGTTTCCCGTATTAAAAAAATACGGGATGAAGGCCGTCCTCTTTTTAACGACAGACTATATAGACGCGCGAATTAAACTGGACCGATTTTTCGCAAACAGGTATTCGCCCGGGCCCCTTAAGTGGGACGAGATAAAGGAGATGGCCTCTTACGGAATAACCATCGCCTCGCATGCCGTGACCCATAAAAACATGGCGTGCCTGGATGAGAAGAAAGCCTTTCTCGAGGCCTCGGCCTCGAAGGGGAGGATAATGGACATGACGGGGCGCGACACCGTCTACTTTTCCTATCCTTTCGGCAACTCCGCCTCCTTTAATAAAGGCGTTAAGAAGATGCTGAAAGGCCTTGGTTATGAAAGGGCCTATACGAATATAATGGGGATGGATAATTCCGCAGCCTGTCCTTACGCCATAAACAGGATAAGGATATACGGGACGGATAGAGGGCTTAAATTTATGATGAAAATCCGGGGCGCCTATAACTGGGTCGACCTGGTAGCTCGAACGCGTATGGACAGAACCTTTGAGGAGGTCTCTTAATCATGATGAAGATTGCCGTGATAGGCGGTGGCGAATGGGGTAGAAACCTGATAAGGGTCTTTAACGAGATAGGCGCCTTGGGCGCCATATGCGATATCGATAAAAGTAAACTGCGCGCCTATTCGGAAAAGTTTCCCGGCGTGAAAGTGACGGATTCGATCGGTAATGTCCTGAGCGATAGCCGTATAAGGGCCGTGGTCATAGCCACACCCGCCGCCACCCACTATGAAATAGCGAAGAAGGCGCTATTGAATAAAAAAGATGTCTTTGTGGAAAAGCCGCTTGCGCTTACAGTGAAAGAGGGAGAAGCCCTTCTTGCCCTGGCGAGGGAGAAGAGAAAGGTCCTCATGGTGGGGCACATACTGCAGTATCATCCGGCGATACGGAAATTAAAAGAGATGATAGACAAGGGACAGTTGGGGGATGTCGAGCATATCTACTCCAACCGGCTCAACATAGGAAAATTAAGGACCGAAGAGAACATATTATGGAGTTTCGCCCCGCATGATATCTCCGCCATCCTCATGCTTTTGGGGAAAGAGCCGATAAGGGTCACCGCCTCCGGCGGCGATTATATCAATAAAGGTATCTATGATATGACGCTCACCGTCCTGGAATTTGAAGGCGGCGTAAAAGGGCACATATTTGTGAGTTGGCTCCATCCTTTCAAGGAGCAGAAGCTGGTCATAGTGGGCACGAAGGCAATGGCGGTCTTCGACGATCTCACGAAGGAAAAGGTCTTCATATATCCACACAGGATAGAATGGAAGGGCGGCAAGGTCCCCGTGGCGATGAAGGCACAATGCCATTCAGTCGAAATAGAGGATAAAGAGCCGTTAAAAGAAGAAGCGAGGTATTTTATGGAATGCGTAAAAAAGAGAAAGACTCCGAAAACCGACGCGAGAGAGGGGATAAGGGTGCTCAAGATACTGGAGAAGGCCGAGGAGTCCTTGGTCTTGAAACGTTCGGTAAGCGTGGCCTCCGGCAAGGACGGATTTTTCGCGCACCCGAGCGCGTATATAGACGAAGATGTCGATATAGGGAAGGGTGTTAAGATATGGCACTTTTCCCATATACTGAAAGGGACTAAGATAGGAGACGATTGCATCGTCGGGCAGAACGTGACGATAGGCCCGGGTGTAACGATAGGCAAAAGATGCAAGATACAGAATAATGTCTCTCTCTATAAGGGAGTGGTGCTGGAAGACGAGGTCTTCTGCGGCCCTTCATGCGTCTTCACGAATGTGTATACGCCCCGCGCGTTCATAGAGAGAAAAGACGAATTTTTGAAGACGACCGTCAAAAGAGGCGCCACCATAGGGGCGAACGCCACTATCGTCTGCGGCGTCACGATAGGAAGGTATTCTTTCGTGGGAGCCGGGGCCGTGGTGAAGAAGGACGTCCCGGATCACGCGCTCGTCGCCGGGGTGCCGGCAAGGCAGATAGGGTGGGTATGCAAGTGCGCCGTGCCGCTAAAAGGGCTGGATAAGCTAAAAAGCGCTAAATGCGGACGCTGCGGCAGTTCATATAAATTAAAAGGCGGGAGAGTAACGGCTACATGAAAAAGATAATAAGCATAATCGGAGCGAGGCCGCAGTTCATAAAGGCCAAGCCTGTCATCGATGAATTTAAAAAGAAAAAGATAGGGCATCTGCTTGTACATACCGGGCAGCATTATGATTATGAGATGTCGAAGGTCTTCTTTGAAGAGCTGGGTATCGACGAACCGGATTATAACCTTGGAGTCGGGTCCCACATGCCCGGCAGGCAAACCGGCATCATGACGGAAAGGATAGAGACGGTCCTGTCCAAAGAGGCGCCGGGTCTCGTCATGGTTTACGGCGACACAAATTCCACTTTGGCGGGCGCTTTGGCAGCGGCCAAGCTCGCCATCCCCGTCGCCCATGTCGAAGCGGGGCTGCGCAGCTTTGACAGGGCCATGCCCGAGGAGATAAACAGGGTGCTCACCGACCATGTTTCCGAGGTCCTCTTCTGCCCGACCAGGACGGCCGTTAGAAACCTGGCCGCGGAGGGTGTTAAGTCAGGCGTATTCCTGACCGGAGACACGATGTATGACGCGATACTCCGGTCCATTAAATCCGCCGCAAGGCGTTCCGGCGTATTACCGGATTTAGGGCTGGAGCCTAAGGGGTATATCCTGGCCACTATCCACAGGCAATCTAACGCGGATTGTATATCTAACCTGCGCAAGATATTCGCCGCTTTCGCGCGTATAAAGGAAGGAATAGTCCTGCCGTTACATCCCCGCACCGGGGCAAACCTTAAAAGATACGGTATAAAAATCCCGAAGAATGTCATGGCCATGAAACCCGTCGGTTATCTCGACATGCTTATGCTTGAGAAGAACGCGCGCCTCATAATGACCGATTCGGGAGGGGTCCAGAAGGAGAGTTACTGGCTTGAAGTCCCTTGCGTGACATTGAGGACCGAGACGGAATGGGTCGAGACGGTAGTCTCCGGCTGGAACGTACTGGCAGGGTGCGATACGCGCCGTATCGTAAGGTCTCTTAAACGGTTACGGCCAGGCCGCGCCCGGGGACATCCTTATGGCGACGGCAATGCCGCGAAAAGAATAGTTAACATCTTAAAAAGGCGATACTCTTTATAATGAAAAAACATCTGACCCGGCTCCTGAAGGGGACGTGGGTATACGGAACAGGCAGGACCATAGGGCTCGTGATAAGTTTTCTCCTGCTTCCCGTCTTCACTTCCTATCTAACCCCGAAGGATTACGGCATCATCTCCATCCTGGGGTTCATCACCTTCCTGGTCAATCCTATATTTGGCCTCGGGTTCGGGGTCTCGTTAGGGTTGGTCTATTTTGACGGCGGCGAGGTCACGAGGAAGCACGAGGCGACATGGACGGCCTTCTCAATCCTCCTGGCGAGTGCCTGTCTACTCGCCTCGCTCGGTTTCATCTTTTCAAAAGAGATAAGTTACGTGGCGTTTCAGACCTCTATCTATAGCCATTATATAAGACTCTATGTCATGGTCGCCGCCCTCGGCATCCTGATACCCCCCCTTCAGCAATTTTTACAGTTTGAGGAGAGGGCAAAGACGTTCGTTATCCTGACCCTGGCGTCGTCTCTCATAACCATAGGTCTAAACGTAGTCTTCGTCGTCTTTCTGTCGCGCGGGGTGGAGGGCTGGATAATCGGCACACTGCTTGGCGCACTGGTCACGTTTATTCTATTTTTTCTCGTCACGATATCCTCGACCAGGTTCAGGGTGAACCTATCAGTGGGAAAGGAGCTATTAAAACACGGTTACCCCATGATACCCGGATTTGCGTTCCTCTTCATAATGGGATCGAGCGGCAAGTATATGCTGCAGCTCTTCAGGGGACTGGAAGAGGTGGGCATATATGCCATAGGTTACAACATGGGGAATATCATGATGCTGGCGGCGGGCGCCTTTAAATCGGCGTGGTACCCGTTCTTCCAGTCGTTCGTGAACGAGAAGGAGAGGGCGAAGGCGTTATTCGGCAGCGTCTTTACCTATTATGTATTCGCGTTCGGGACATTGAGCGTCCTTTTTTTCATATTCGCCAGGCCCGTTACGCTCATCATGACGAAACAGGCGTTCCATGAATCCTATAAGGTCATAGGGATGGTGGCGCTTTCGCAGTTCTTAATCGGCGTATCGTCCATATTTTTGACGGGCGTCTATTACGCCAAAAAGATATATCTCGCCTCCGCGGCCCAGTTCATAGCGAGCGTCGCCGTACTGATCCTTAACGTCCTTCTCATCCCGGCATTCGGTTACATAGGGGCTGCCGCCGCCATGATGCTTGGCTTTCTTTTCCTGGCGGCCGTCCAGGAGGGGATAAATATAACGAAAAAACTGTGGATGCCACGTTACGAATGGGGAAGGGTAGCGAGGTTTATCACCCTGTATGTTTTCGTGGCGGCCCTTTCCTTCTTCCTGGGCGCCAGGCTGCCGGGCATGGCATACACCGCTATTTCGCCGGCCATCGCATTAGTCTTTTTGGCGTTCATGTGGCTGATCCTTTCGCGCAAGGAAAAGGATTACCTTTTGGGGTACGTCTCAAAATTAAAAGGTTAAGGTCCTTCGGCGCCTGCGACGCTCCCTAAAGGTCAAAGTCGCTTAACGGCGTCTCAGGATCAAATTTGTTTCACAAATTTGGAGATGAACATGTTTAAAACGGCCAGGATATTATCGGGATGGGTCTTCGTTAAGATGTCTAACCTGATGGACGCGTGTGTTGCGGAATATTTAAAGGCGACTCTCGGTCACTGCGCGGAGGGTGTGGTCCTGTACAAGGGGGTATCGATCAGGAATCCGGAAAAGGTCAGCATAAAAAAGATGACACACATCGGCGAGAGGGTGCATATAGGAGGCGGGGGCAGGGTCCTTATCGGCGAATGGTGCCAGATAGCCAACGATGTCACTATCGCGACGGCCAATCATAATATAGACGGCAGGCGTTATTATAATAACATCTCTTACAAGGACGTCGTCATAGGCGATAATGTATGGATAGCCTGTAACGCGGTTATCCTGCCGGGGGTCAGGATAGGGGACAATTCCGTAGTCGCCGCCGGCGCCGTCGTGACGAGCGATGTTCCGGCAGATACCGTTGTGGCGGGCGTGCCGGCGAAATTCATGCGCAGCATATCGAAGAATAAGTGAAAGGAGTTTTATGATGAAAAGGGCGCTCATAATCGGTTCCGAAGGGAATATAGGCAAACCTCTTGTAAAATACCTGAAGGCCAAAAATTACGCCGTCATGGAAACCGACATAAGGAGCGGATGGCGGGAGAATTATCTTATGGCGGACATAAATTACCCAATCGATCTTTTGCCGGCCTTCCTGGACTGGAAACCCGATGTGGTCTTCATCCTGTCCGCCATAGTGAGCAGGGTAACCTGCGAGCAGGCCGCCAGTCTGGCCATGGCGACGAACCTGGCGGGGGTGAACAATGTACTGCAGCTTTGCAAGAGGGTAAAGGCGATGACGGTATTCTTCTCGACGTCGGAAGTCTATGGGCCGGAATGCCGGACGATGGATGAGGCGATTTCGGACCCTAAGCCGAATAACCGCTACGGGTTGTCAAAATTATTGGGCGAAAGGCTCGTGGAATACGAGGTCAGGAATTACGGCCTGCGCGCGGTGACCTTAAGGCCCTTCATGATGTATGACGAGGAGGAGGACCTTGGCGACCATCGTTCGGCGATGATAAGGTTCGCGACCAATCTCGCGCTGGGGAGGAAGATAACGGTCCATAAGAATAGCGCCAGGGGCTGGTTCCACGCCTCCGACGCCGTGAGGGCGATAGAGGCCTCCGCCCATGTCAAGGAATATTCCGTGATAAATATAGGGCATCCCGATATCGTCTCCATGAAAAAACTGGCCGAGATGATACGTAAACAATTGGGTGTTTCCAAAAGACTCATAGAATACGTGGAGCTCCCGGAAAGGATGACTCTCGTAAAAAGGCCCACGCTTGCCAGGCAAAAAAATATCCTGGGCGTAGTCCCCAGGGTCTCGCTCGAAGAGGGCGTCGGAAGGGTGTGCGCGAGGATAAAGAAACGCCTCGCGAAGGGCATTTTATAAATAAAGGTGAATATGTCCAGGATAAAGACCCTGCTCTTATTGGCCCGGACCACGGATAAACTCTCGTACTACAACGACTGGGAAGACGCTTTTTTGTCCGCCCCGGAATTCGAGGCAACGCCGGTCGACATACTCGATCAGGCTAATATAGGTATACTCGCCAAGACGATCGGCGACTATGACCTCATAGTGATACTGCATTCCGCTAACGGATGGGGGGTAGGACGCATAAATCCTTACAAAGAGGCGCTGATCAAAAGAAAGGGGAAACTTCTTACCTTCGTGGGGAACGAGGTGAATATCCCCCACATATCCATGGAGGAAAAGATAGGTTTCATCCGCGATATCGGCGCCGAATTCATAGGGACGCAGCTTTTGCCGGAAGCCGGACAGTGGCTCTTTGGGACTTGCGTGAAATCCAGGGTGGTGCCTCTGCCTCCCGCGCTCAATCCTCGGGCCTTTAAACCCGTAACACCTTTGGCGGAGCGCAAAATTGACATAGGCACGCGTTCCAATAAATACCTGCTCCATATGGGGG
>CAZPYQ010000029.1:0-13221 GCA_964590585.1 uncultured Planctomycetia bacterium
CAGCTATGATATCCACCCCTGATCTTTCAAGCGCCAGGACTATCCGTTCGGTCATAGCCAGCGAGGGATCGCCGGCAGTGATATACGCCACGAACGCCTTCTTCTTAAGCCGCCTCAGTTCTTTGAACTTCGCCTCAATTCTATTCATATGTTACCTTTATGTTAGGTATAAAAAACCTTGAAATTCATACTTGACAATTTTTTGTTTTATGGTATATTATCTTCAAATGACTAAAGCCATCTAAGGATGGCGAATGGGAACTGCTACGGCAGTTCCTTCTTTTTTTCTACTTTATTTCTAATTTCGGTAAAAAGGATACATCTATTAGCTGTTTCTGCTAAATTTTTATTAAGTCTGTGCCCATGAGCTATTATTGTAGTTTTCTTGTGCTTACCCTTTACATATCGTAAAAGCTTTTCAAAATCCCCATCGCCGCTGCACAAGATAAATTCTTCGTAATCACCTAATCTATCTAAAGCAATAATCGTCATTTCAACATCACAATTACATTTTCGTTTAAAACCGTCTGTCATGTCATCATAAAGGATAGCAACTGGTTTCGACTTTACTTTATAACCTAAATATTTTAAAAGTCTGAAGAAGCCTTCTCTGCTTTCTTTATATTTAATAAAACCTGTCAGCGTATGATCGGGATGCCTATCGAAGAAGGTTTTTTTACATATAATCCCACCGAAAAAATAAATGTCAACAACCTCAAACTCTTCTCTTAACCAATTCCTGAATTTCTCATAATCTAACTCCCATCCGACTTTTCGAAAACCATAATAAAGATTCCCATCGTCCATTAAAACTAATGCTTTATGCTTTGTACTCATAGATAAAATCTCGTATTTTTCTTAACCACAAATCATAGCTTTCCCCTTACTATATCGATGTCCTTGTCGCCCCTGCCGGAGAGGCAGACTATTATGATCTTGCTCCGCGGCAGGCGTTTGGCCATGCTGCATGCGTAATATACGGCGTGCGACGATTCAAGCGCCGGTATTATCCCCTCTTTCTGCGAGAGTATATTGAACCCTTCGAGCGCCTCCTGGTCGGTAACCGCCACATACCTTGCGCGGCGGGTCTCTTTTAGATAGGAATGTTCCGGTCCGACACCGGGATAATCCAACCCTGCCGATACGGAATGCGCTATCTTTATCTGGCCGTCATCATCCTGCAGGAGGTAGCTCATTGATCCATGGAGCACGCCTAAAGAACCCTTGCACAATGTCGCCGCATGCCTTGCGGTTCCAATGCCTAACCCTGCCGCTTCTACCCCTACAAGGTTCACTCTCCTGGCGCCAAGAAAGGCGTAGAATATGCCCATCGCGTTGCTTCCGCCTCCTACACACGCGACGACATGATCGGGAAGCCGGCCCTCTTTTTTCAATATCTGGGCCCTTGTCTCTTTTCCTATCACGACCTGAAAATCTCTCACCATGGCCGGATAGGGATGGGGGCCGGCCACGGAACCTATGACATAATATGTGGTGCGCACGTTGGTAACCCAATCCCTTATCGCCTCGTTCATCGCGTCCTTAAGCGTCTTTGAACCGCTGGAGACCGGCGTAACCTTTGCGCCCAAAAGATTCATCTTGAATACATTGATCGCCTGCCTGCGGATATCCTCCTCTCCCATGAATATCTCGCATTTTAAGCCGAATAACGCCGCGACCGTAGCGGTGGCGACGCCGTGCTGACCCGCTCCTGTCTCGGCGATTATCCTCTTCTTCCCCATCCTTACCGCGAGCAGCGCCTGTCCCAGCGTATTATTTATCTTGTGGGCGCCCGTGTGAAGGAGGTCTTCCCTCTTGAGATAAATTTTTGCCCCTCCCAAATATTCCGTCAGGTGCCTGGCTAAATATAACGGGGTCGGCCGGCCGGCATATTCCTTAAGGTAATAACCGACCTCTTTCCTGAAGCGGGGATCCCGCTTCGCCCTGGCATACTCGCCTTCCAGCTCCGCCAGGGCCGCCATAAGCGTCTCCGGCACAAACTTGCCGCCGAAGGCGCCGAAATAACCGTGTCTATCGGGCATTCTCTTCATTTATGTTTTCCTCACCGTTTCCACGAAACTCTTCATCAACTTCAGGTCCTTCGCCCGGGGATCCCTCTCGACGCCGCTCGAGACGTCAACCGCGTAAGGCCGCACCGTTCTTATCGCCTTCGCCACATTGCCGGGCCTAAGTCCGCCGGACAATATGACCGGCTTCAAAAATTCGTAATCGCAGATCAGCCCTAAGTCAAACGTTTCGCCTGTACCGCCCTTTGCACCCTTTACATAACTGTCCAGCAGGTAGTAACTGACGTCATAAGCGTTCACACCGGCCAGGTCCTTCTTGTCCCTGATACGGAAGGCCTTTATAATCTCCGGGCCGTTTTTAAACCCCAAACAATAGTCGGGCGCCTCGTCGCCGTGAAATTGGACCATGTCAAGCGCGCAATATGCCACCATGTCCGACACCTTAGAGGCATCTTCATCGACAAATACGCCGACCTTTTTTATCTCTTTGGGAACCTCATCTATTATACCCCTGGCCGTCTCCGCCTCGACATATCGCGGCGATTTCTTATAAAAGACGAATCCCAGCATGTCGACGCCCAGCCGCGACGCCTCAATAGCGTCCTTCTTATTTGTTATGCCGCAGACTTTGATGCGTGTCACGCCTAATACCTCATTATCTCTTTCATCTTTAGCGCTATGTCGTCCGACTCCATGAACGCCTCGCCTATCAGGACAGCGTTCACGCCGAGGCTTTTAAGGAACATCACGTCCTCGTACGTCTTTATGCCGCTTTCGGAGACTATCGTCTTGTCCTTCGGTATCAGCCTGGCCAGTCTCTGCGTAAGGCTCATCTCTACCTTGAACGTATGAAGGTCCCTGTTATTTATCCCTATTATATCGACGTTGGCGGAAAGCGCCTTTTCTATGTCCTCTTCGTTATGAACCTCGACGAGGACGTCGAGATTGAGACCCCTGGCTATATCATAAAACCTTCTAAGTTCCGCGGACGACAATATCTCCGCTATGAGGAGCATGGCGTCTGCCCCGGAGGCCACCGTCTCGTAGATCTGGTACTCGTCGACTATGAAGTCCTTGCGCAATACAGGCAGAGAGACGCGTTCTTTCACCTTCTTTATATATTCGAGTTTCCCTTCGAAGAATCTCTCGTCGGTCAGGACGGATATGGCGCTGGCGCCGTTCGCTTCGTAAGTAACGGCTATCTTGACGGGATTGAAATCGCCCCTTATGATGCCCATTGACGGCGAGGCCTTTTTCAGTTCCGCGATAAGATTTATGTGATGGGGCCTGGATATATTCTTTCTGAAAGAGCTTTTCACGTATATGCCCTTCGCATGTCTGGCCATATCTTCCTGCGAAACGGCCTTCTTCGCCTCTTCCACCACGCGCCTCTTATCTTCGATGATCCGAGAAAGTATCATGCTTGAGTATATTCTATCAATTTGTTAAGCTTCTCGAGCGCCTTGCCGGAATCTATCGATTCCGCCGCAATGCTCACTCCTTCTTTAAATCCTTTCGCCTTGTGTCCCGCGACGATGGCCGCGCTGGCGTTCATCAGGACTATATCTCTCTTCGGGCCGGTTCCTCCCTTTAAGACGGAGAGGACCGCCGCGGCGTTATCCTTCGCCGTGCCGCCCCTTATATCCTCGAGGCGCGCCGTTTTCAGGCCAAACCTCTCGGGGGTCACATAATAGTTCTTTATGCGGCCGTCTTTAAGCTCCGAGACCCTTGTCCTTCCCGTGATCGTTATTTCGTCCAAACCATCCATTCCGCAGACTATGAACGCGTGTTTCGCTCCAAGGTTTTTAAGCACGGCCGCAATAGCAGTCGTCAGCTTGGCGTCATAGACGCCGACGATCTGGCTTGTAGCTCCGGCCGGGTTCGCCAAGGGGCCGAGGAGGTTGAATATGGTCCTCGTGCCTATCTCCTTCCTGGGTTTTATGGCGTACTTCATCGCGCCGTGGAAGAGCGGCGCGTACATGAAACCTATCCCTATCTCACGGATGCACCTTTCCGCTGTATCAGGGCCCCTCTCGACATTGACCCCGAGCGCCTCGAGAACGTCGGCCGAACCGCACTGGCTCGACGCGCTTCTATTGCCGTGCTTGGCGACCTTGAGCCCGCAGCCCGCGGCCACAAAGGCGACCGCCGTCGATACATTAAAGGTGTTTACGCCGCTTCCCCCCGTTCCGCAGGTGTCTATCAAGGATTCTCCGGGAATATTAACCTTTACGGCCTTCTCTCTCATCGCCTTCGCCGCGCCGGTTATTTCATCTATGGTCTCGCCCTTAATCCTTAAGGCCACGAGGATAGCCCCTATCTGGGCCTCGGTCGCCATGCCAGACATTATCTCGCCGAAAACCTGCCTGGCCTCCGCCTCGCTCAAATCCGTTCCCGTTATTACCTTTTCTATCGCTTCCCTTATCATATCTTCAAAAAGTTCCTCAGTATTTTTTTACCTTCCGCAGTCAATATCGACTCCGGGTGGAATTGGACGCCGTATATGGGGTACTCCCTGTGCCTTAAGGCCATTATCTCGCCTTCTTTCGTACGCGCGGTTATGACGAGGGCCTTCGGGAAACCTTTCTTATCAACGATCAGCGAATGGTATCTTGTCGCCTCGAAAGGATTCGCGATACCCCTGAATATACCCTTTCCGTCATGATATATCATGGATGTCTTTCCGTGCATTAGGCGCCTGGCGCCTATTATCCTTCCTCCGAAGACCTCTCCTATGCACTGGTGGCCAAGACATACGCCCAGTATAGGTATGCGGCTGCCGAAATCCCTTACCACGTCTTCCGAAATACCCGCATCCTTAGGCTCGCCTGGCCCCGGAGATATGATTATCTTCTCGGGCTTTAGGCTTTTTATGCGGGTCAAGGTTATCTTGTCGTTCCTGTATACGGAAAGCTTCGCCCCTAACTCGCCCAGATATTGAACGAGATTATAGGTGAAGGAATCGTAGTTATCAATTACAAGAATCATTCTATCCCCTTCTCCGCCATTTCAATAGCCTTGAGCAGCGCCTTCGCCTTATTCATCGTCTCATGATATTCTTTTTCCGGTTTCGAATCGGCTACTATGCCGGCCCCAACCTGGATATACGCCGTATGGTCCTTTATTATAACGGTCCTTATCGTTATGCAGGAATCGAGGTTGCCCGAGAAACTGAAATATCCGACGCTGCCCGCGTAAGGGCCTCTGCTTAAGTTTTCGAGCTCGTCGATTATCTCCATGGCGCGGACCTTGGGCGCGCCTGTCACCGTGCCGGCGGGAAACGTGGCCTTCATAACATCGAAGGCGTCCTTGCCTTTCTTAAGCTTACCGGAGACGTCGCTCACGATATGCATGACGTGGGAATATTTTTCTATTCTCATGAGTTCAGGCACCCTGATGGACCTGTATTCACACACCCTGCCGATGTCGTTCCTGCCAAGGTCCACCAGCATTATATGCTCGGCCTTTTCTTTAGGGTCATCCAGAAGTTCTTCGGCCAGGAGAGCGTCCTTTTCTTCGGAATCGCCCCTGGGCCTCGTACCAGCTATGGGGCGCACCTCTACCAGGCCATCCTCGCACCTTACCATTATCTCCGGAGAGGAGCCTACCAGAGAGAATCCGCCCAGTTTCAGATAATACATATAAGGCGACGGATTTATCGACCTGAGCGCCCTGTATATCTGGAATGGATGCGCGCTTATCCTGGCCTCCAGCCTCTGCGAAAGCACCACCTGGATGATATCGCCCTTCCTTATATAACGCCTGCCCTTCTCCACGGCGTCCTTGAAGCCCTGTTTCGTGAGATTCGATTTTAGGTTCAGGCGCCTCGTGCGCCGTTTTGCCGTAAAAAGGGCCTCGGATTTCGGCAAACCGCCTTTGATATTTTTGATGATGAGCATCATGTTCTTTACCGCCTCGTCATACGCCTTTGAGGGGTCGCCCTCGACGTGAACATTCGAGACGACCTTTATGACATGGTCGACATGGTCAAATATGAGTATCGTGTCGGTGAGCATGAACACACAGTCCGGCAGTTTTAGATCGTCGCGGTTCTTATCGGGTATCTCCTCGACGAACCTCACCATGTCATATCCAAAGAACCCTACCAGCCCGCCGCAGAACCTCGGCAGCCCCTTCACCTTCACGAACCTGTACCTTTTGATGATATTCTTCAGTTCCTCTATCGGGTCAACCTGGCTTATGAAATTCCTTGTTATCTGACCCTCCCGCAAAGTTATCTTTTTACCTTTACTGGAAAAGACAATGGACGGCCTGCTTCCTAAAAAAGAATATCTGGCGATCCTTTCGCCGCCCTCAACGGACTCCAGAAGGAACGAGTAATCGCCGGTATCTATCTTCGCGAACACGGAAAGCGGCGTCTCAAAATCCGCGGTGATCTCGCAGTAGACCGGGATGAGATTCCCCTTCTTCGCTAATTCGATAAACTCTTTTTTAGCTGGGTAACACATAATTTAGCTTTCAGCTGTCAGCTATCAGAAGCTGTCAGCTGCTGATGGCTGACGGCTGATAGCTGATAGCTTAATCTATCTTTTCAAATAAACGTACTTCGGATCGAAGAGACGCTTGCCCAATACCATAATCTCGCCGTTTTTATCCAGGGTGCGGTAATAACACGTGAAATATCCCGTGTGGCACGCCGCCTTCACCTGGTCCACGGCGAAGAGGAGGGAATTCCCTTCGCAGTCAACGAAGACCTTTCTCACCTTCTGGATGCAGCCCGATGTCTCGCCCTTCATCATGAGCGCACCCTTGGAACGCCTGAATACATAGACCTTGCCTTCCTGAAGCGTCTTCTCGAGCGCCATCTTGTTCATATAGCAGAGGGTAAGGACCTTCTTCGTCCTCCTGTCCTGTATTATTGCCGGTATCAACCCTTTTTCATCAAATTTTATAAGCGAAAATATCATATTCATCTTATCTCCCGTTAAATTCTTACCTTCACCCCTCTTTTCGCAAGGTATCTTTTTGCCTCCATAACAGAGTGCTCCCTGTAATGGAATATCGATGCCGCGAGCACCGCGTCCGCCTTTCCCCTGGTAAGCGCCTCGTACAGGTGTCCCAGATTGCCGGCCCCTCCGGAGGCGATGATGGGGATGGTGAGCGACTCGCTTATAGCCCTGGTCAACTCCAGGTCATAGCCCGCCTTTGTTCCGTCATAGTCCATGCTTGTCAGAAGTATCTCGCCGGCGCCCAAGCCCTCTACCGCCTTCGCCCATTCGAGAACGTCCAGGCCGGTGGGCGTCCTCCCGCCGTTTATGTAGACCTCCCATTGCTTCGTACGGCGTACGGCGTACGGCGTACGGCGTTTTGCGTCTATCGCCACCACTATACACTGGCTGCCGAACCTGCGCGAGGCCTCTTTTACGAACGCAGGTTTCTTCACGGCCGCGGTGTTTATGGAAACCTTGTCACAACCCGCCTTAAGGAGCCCGCGTATATCCTCTATTGAACCTATCCCGCCGCCGACGGTGAACGGAAGGAATATCGACTCGGCGACCTTTCTAACCACGTTTAACATCGTCTTGCGCCTCTCAAAGCTGGCGGTTATGTCAAGAAAAACAAGTTCGTCGGCCTTACTCTTATCGTAGAAAAGCGCGTTCTCGACCGGATCGCCCGCGTCGCGCAACTTCACGAAGTTTATACCTTTTACAACCCTGCCCTCGCTCACATCGAGGCACGGTATTATACGTTTGGTCAACATACCTTTATCGCCTCAGCCAGGTCTATCTTGCCCTCATAAAGCGCCTTGCCGATTATGGCACCCGTAAGGTTCTTGCCCTCGACCCTTTTGAGCGCCTTTATGTCGCTAAGGGTGGAAACGCCGCCCGCAGCCACTATGGAGATCTTCGTGATGCCGACAAGCTCTCCGATCGCCTTGAGGTTAGGCCCCTCGAGCATGCCGTCTTTTGATATATCCGTATAATTTATCGTCTCGACCCCAAACGATTCCAGGCGTTTCGCCAGCGACGCGACTTTAAGTTTGGACTTGAAGAGCCATCCCTTGGTGCGGACGAAGCCTTCTTTCGCGTCTATGGATACGACGACCCGCTTCTTAAGTTCGGCGCTCAACCCTATCAGGAAACCTTCGTCAAGCGCCATAGTTCCCAGGACGACCTTGTCGACACCCGCGTCCAGCGCGGCCTTTATCGCTTCGTAACTCCTTATGCCGCCGCCAAGTTCGACTCTGGCCTTGACCTTCCCGGCGATATCCCTTACTATGCCCAAATTCTTGATCTCTCCGGCTAGCGCGCCGTCCAGATCCACGATATGTATCATCTTCACGCCGTAAGAATCCCATTTCCTGGCGATCTCGAGAGGCGAGTTAGAGTATACGGTCTCGCGCCTGTAATCGCCCTGGACGAGGCGGACAACCTTGCCATTCCTTATGTCTATGGCAGGGATGATGATCATAGTCTCACAAAGTTCCTCAAAATCTTTAGCCCGACGCCCTGGCTCTTCTCCGGGTGGAATTGCAACCCATAAACATTTGCCTTGCATACACCGGAGACGAATCTTACACCGTAATCCGTCGTAGTAAGGATCACGGACCTGTCTTCAGGCGCGACATAATACGAGTGGACGAAGTACATGAACGAGCTGTCGGGTATATCATGTAAAATGTCCGTACTGCGTACTGCGTACGGCGTACGACGCGTAATCGTGTTCCACCCCATATGAGGGATCTTTAAAGCGTGCTGCGTACGGCGTGCTGCGTACGGCGCAAACTTAAATCGCCTTACCTTTCCCTTAAGTATCCCGAGCCCCTTCACCCGTCCGCCCTCTTCGCTCTCTTCGAATAGAAGCTGCAGGCCCAGGCAGAGGCCAAGAAAAGGTTTTCCCGCTCTTATCGCTTTTTTTATAGGCGCTATGAACTTTCGTTTTTTAAGCTCGCGCATGGCGTCGCCAAACGCGCCGACTCCGGGGAAGACTATTTTTGCGGCGCCGCTTAAGGCCCGGCCGCTCGTGATGACCATGGTCTTTCCACCCGAGGCCTCGATCGCCTTCTGGACGCTACGCAGGTTTCCCATTCCGTAATCGATAATAGCAATCACTCGATAATCCCCTTCGTTGACGGCACATCTTTCCGGCGCGGGTCTATCTGCGACGCCTCATCGAGCGCCACGCCGAGCGCCTTGAATATCGCCTCAAGGACATGGTGCATGTCCTGCCCGGAATAGACCTCTATGTGGAGGTTGACATTGGCGTTCTTCGCGAAGGTATCGAGAAAATCCTTCCCGTCTTCAAAAGAATATCCGCCTTCGCGCGAGACCATCTCGGTGGGATACGAAGTCGGCATCCTGAGGAGAAACGCGTACCGTCCGCCTATATCCACCATGACCTTGGCTGCCGCCATGTCCATCGGCACCTCCTTGGCGCCGAAGCGCTTTATGCCCTTGCAATCCCCCAGCGCTTCCCTGAACGCTCTTCCCAAACATATGGCTATATCTTCATTGGTGTGGTGTGTGTCGACCTTGAGGTCGCCTTTTGCCTTCAGCTTGAGGTCAAAGAGGCCGTGAAACGAAAAAAGGGTGAGCATGTGGTCCAAGAAACCTATGCCCGTATCGATATCCGTCTTGCCCCCTCCGTCTATAACGATCTTACCCGATATGTCCGTCTCTTTAGTCTTTCTCTTTATAGCCGCGCTTCTTATCTTTTTCACCATTTGTAAACTCCTGTAATTTGGGGGTGCGGGAATCGGGATACGGGGTTCGGAAATATTTTCCCGCTTCCTATTTCCCGTTCCCCAAGCCCCTTTACTCAAACCGAACTTTTACCGAGTCTAAATGTTTCTGTAAGCCCTCTATGCCCGCTATCTTCTCCATAGGGTCCCGGATCTTTTCCAGCGCCTTTTTGGAATACGATATTATATGAGAACTCTTCACGAAGTCGCAGAGCCCCAGGCCGGAAAAGAACCTCGCGGTCCCGCTTGTCGGCAGGACATGGCTGGGCCCCGCGACATAGTCGCCTACACTTACCGGCGTGTAAGGGCCCAGGAATATCGCGCCCGCATTCGTTATCCTGTTAAGTATATTGCGCGGGTTATTGACCAGTATCTGCAGATGTTCGGGTGCTATCGCATTGACTATGGAAGCCGCTTCGTCCGTATTTTTCGCCACTATGACATAGCCGCCGGTCGGGTCCGCCTTCATCACCCGGCCCAATTTCTTCGAGGTCGTCACGAGAATGGATAGCCCTCCGAGGTGTTCGCCCTGCGCATCGAGGTCGGCCTTGAGATATTTTATGTCCGTGAACTGGTTTGCCACGATGACGACCTCTGTCGGGCCGGCGAGCATATCTATGCCGCAATAACCGAAGACCTGCCTCTTGGCTTCGGTGACATATGCGTTGCCCGGGCCGACTATCTTATCCACCCTGGGTATCGTCTTGGTCCCGAATGCGAGCGCCGCGATCGCCTGCGCGCCGCCTGCTTTATATATCTCGTCTACTTTAAGGAGGTCCGCCACTACCAGTATGTGCGGGTCTATAAAGCCCTGCCTGTTGGGCGGCGTGGTCAGTATTATCTTTTTAACACCTGCCATCTTTGCCGGTATGACAGTCATATATACGGTAGAGATAAGGGGCACCGTTCCGGCCGGGACATATACGCCCACCTTCTCAAGCGGCGTAAACTTCTCGCCCAGTATCACTCCGTCGGAATCCTTCTTCTTCCAGGACTTCTTTATCTGCCGCTTATAGAACCTCTGGATATTGTCCATGACCACTTTAAGCGTCGTGACAAATTCGGGTTTTATATCCTGATAAGCGCCGCTCACCTCGCATTCGGAGACCTTGAGCGTCCTGGGCGTAAGCTTAACCTTGTCGAACTTACGCGTATAACTTATTACGGCATCATCGCCGTATTGCCTAATGTCTCCTAGTATCCTGGCAACCTTATCCATGACCCTTTTGTTACGGCCGAAATCGCGCGAGCATAATTTCTGGAACTGCTTCGAACCGAATTTGATTAACTTCATATAGTTAGCTCCGTTTTGACTATTTCAAATACCTTTTCGAGCGCCATGTCCAGCTTCGACGGGTCCTTGCCGCCGGCCTGCGCGAAATCCGGCCTGCCTCCGCCGGAGCCCCCCACGATAAGCGCGGCCTTTCTTACGATATCGCCCGCCTTTAGCCCCCGGCCTATAACATCGTCCGTAAGCGCGGCGACCAGGAAGACCTTATCCGGCGATGAGGACCCCAGGATGACCACGGCCGATTTCATCCTCGCCCTTAGCGCATCCGCCAAGAGCCTTAAGACATCGTGATCGGCCTCCTCTATCTTTTCGGAGATAACCTTGATACCGCTTATATCTTTGGCGTCGGAGATTATCCTGTCCAGGTCTTTCGCCTTCTCTTCGAGCGACTTCTTTTTAATCTCTCTCGCAAGTTTGGAACTCATCTCGTCGATAGAAACCAGCGCGTCTAATAAGGATTCTCTTTCCCGCCTGTAAGAAGCGAGGGTCAGGCCCTTTACCGACTTTTCGGCCTCCTCAATCTTCTTCTTGAGCTGCGGCGCGGCCGCGCCAAGCTTCTCCATCCTGGCGGAGCAATCCGCTATGAGCCTCTTCAGATCCGATGCCATGAAATCACAGGCCGCATCCCCCGTAAGCGCCTCTATCCTCCTCGTCCCGGCCGCGATGGAACTCTCGTTTTTTATCTTGAAAAGCTTTATCTCTTTCGTATTGTCGGCATGCGTGCCTCCGCACAGCTCCCTGGAGACTTCCCCTATGGATATGACGCGCACCTTATCGCCATACTTCTCGTCGAATAACGCTATGGCGCCTTCCTTCTTCGCCGCATCCAAAGACTTTATCTCCTTCTTAACGGGTATCGCCTTATCGATATTAGCGTTTACTATATCCTCGATGCGTTCCATCTCGCGCTCATCCACCTTGGCGGGGTGGGTAAAGTCAAATCTTAAGTGCCCTTTATCGACGAGGGAGCCTGTCTGGTGGACGTGATCTCCCAGGACCTTTTTGAGGGCCGCCTGGAGAAGATGCGTCGCTGTATGGTTTGACATTATCTTATTCCGCGCGTCTTCGTCGATAGTCGCCAGGGCCGTCTCGCCTTTCACGATCCTGCCCTTCAGCATCCTGCCTATATGGACGACCGTGTCCCCTATCCTTTTGGCGTCCTCGACCTCCATCGCCCCTGAGGCCGTTTCTATCTTCCCCCAATCGCCGACCTGCCCGCCCGACTCTCCGTAAAAAGGCGTCTTATCCAGTATCACCTCGCCGCCCTCCATGACGGCCAGGACATGCGCCCTGGCATGGGGTGTCTCATACCCCAAAAAATCAGTCTTTAATCCCAGCGCCAAAACTTTCTTGGCGAACGTCTCGGTGAATATCTCCGATTTTATCTTGCTCTTCGCCCTTGATTTTTCCTTCTGTTTATTAAGAAGCGCGTCAAACGCTACCCTGTCTATCTTGAGTCCGAATTCCTCGGCGTAATCTTCCAGGATATCGTAAGGCACGCCGTAGGTGTCATAAAAACTGAATGCCGCTTCGGCCAGTTTTATCTTATCAATACCTTTCGCCCCGGAAAAACCTTCAAATGCCTCTTCAACCCTGGGAAGAAGCGTATTAAGCATGGAGAGGAAACTCTCCTCCTCCCTTTTAACCACCTGGGCTATATCATCGCGCCGTACGACCAGTTCCGGATACGGCGCCTTCATACAATCGGCTATGACGCCGACAAGTTTATACAAAAATGGCGAAGATATGCCTATATCTTTGGCATGGGTAAGCGAACGCCTTATCATCTTGCGGGCGACGTAGCCGCGTTCTTCGTTGGACGGCATGACCCCATCGCATATCGCGAACGTCACCGCCCGGGTGTGGTCGGCGATGGCGTTAATCTTCGCCCGTTCCCCGTTTCCCGTTATCCGTTTCCCTATCTCCTCTTTTATGGCTCTAATGATCGGCTCGAACACGTCTATCTCGAAATTCGTCTTCACTCCCTGCATGACCGACGCCAGGCGCTCCAGCCCCATGCCGGTGTCGATATTCTTGTTCGGCAGGGGCTTTAAGGTTCCGTCCGGCTGCCTGTCGAACTGCGTGAAGACGAGGTTCCATACCTCGACGAACCTTCCGCAGTCGCAGGCAGGCGTACAGGTTGCCTTGCCGCAGCCGGCATCCGCTCCATAGTCATAGAATATCTCGGAACACGGGCCGCA
>CAZPYQ010000030.1:0-13162 GCA_964590585.1 uncultured Planctomycetia bacterium
GCCCGTACATGTTCAATTTCAAAGACATGTCCGAGCTGTTCCTGGAGAACAGCGCATCGGTACAGGTGAGAGGCGGGGAAGCATTGACCGGGATAATTGAAAGATTATTGGATGACGAAAAGATGCGCGAAGAGCTTGGCGATAACGCGAGGAGGCTCGTCGAGGCAAACTCCGGCGCCACCGCGAGGGCGATGGAGGTTATTAGGAAGGCCTTGAAAGATAGCCGCAAGCCATGAGAAGATATATCTATTCCCTGATGACGGACGAGACGAACACGTTTCCGGCAAGGGCGCTTAAGGTCATCCTGGCGGCTGCGGCGGGATTTTATTTGTCGGGGATAACCCTGAGAAAGGCGCTCTATAAGGCGGGCGTATTCAGGACCCATAGGGCCGACGCGCTGGTCATGAGCGTCGGCAATATTACCCTGGGCGGCACCGGCAAGACGCCTTTTACCATCATGCTGGCGAGATTTATAAAGGAGAAGATGGACAAGAATCCCGTCGTGCTCATACGCGGTTATGGCCTGGATGAGCAGGTCATGGCGCGGGACCTGCTTTGCGGCATACCCTTAATGATCGGGCGTGACAGGGTAAGAAACTCATCAAGCGCGATAGCCAGGTATAATGCGGATACAATAATACTCGACGACGGTTTCCAGCACCTCCGCATGGCGAGGGACCTGGATATAGTTTTAATCGATGCCAGAAGACCTTTCGGAAACGACCGTCTCTTTCCGAGGGGAATCCTGCGGGAGCCTATCGGGGCCTTGAAGAGGGCGGATATAGCGGTCCTGACCAAGGCCGACAGGAACCTCGCGGATAAAGAGTTCCTGATTTCCCGGGTGAAGAGGATAAATAAAGATATCCTTCTTCTGGAGGCCGTACATGCGGCAAGGCATCTGTGGGACCTGAAGACGAAGGAGCGTTTTTCGCCGCTAGAGTTGAAGGGGAAAAAGGTCCATCTCGTTTCCGCGATAGGCGATCCGGCGTATTTTGAAGAGACGGTTAAGGGCTTGGGCGCCGTGATAAACGGGCATTCTGTATATGAAGACCACCATAATTATTCGGCGAAAGATATGAAAGATATCTCGCGCCGCGCCTCCGGTTGTGCCATAGTGACTACCGAAAAGGACGCCGTTAAATTAGGCGCCGTACGCCGTACGCCGTACGCCGTACGATGGTTGGCGCTTCATGTCGACGTGGTGATAACTAAAGGTGAGGAGGAGTTGATTGGGAGACTTAATCGCCTCTATAGTCGTTAGGATCCTGAACCTGATATTTAGGTTCATACCCATAAGCGTCTCCTTGTGGCTGGGGCGCGCGATAGGCAGGGCCATATTCTTTTTCAACAGGAAGCGCCGAGTCATAGGTTACGCGAACCTGAAGGCGGCCTTTGGCGGCGAAAAGAGCCCGGCGCAGTTAATACAGATACTGAAAGGGGTCTATGTAAATATAGCGCAGACATTCGTCGAGGTGCTTAACCTTACCAAGGTTTCGCGCAAGTTTGTCGATAGATACGTAAAGGTCGTGAACATGGAGCGCATAAAAAACGCCGCGAAGAGCGGCCGCGGCGTCATATTATTGACGGCGCATTTCGGGGACTGGGAGCTCTCCAGCCTGGTCGGCGCCATAGAAGGTTTTCCGATGACCGTACTCGCGCGCGAACAGAAGATGAAGCGCCTCAATGAACTCCTGAACAGGCTCCGGGAATCCAAGGGCTGTAAGGTGGTGCGAAAGGGCATCTCCGTAAAGGGTATATTAAAGGCGCTTAAGAATAAAGAGATAGTCGGCATCCTCGCCGACCAGGACGCGGGGAAGAAAGGCGTATTCGTGGATTACTTCGGGCGGCCGACCTCCGTCGCGCCCGGCGCTTTTGAATTCGCCTCGCATACCGGTGCCATAATACTGCCGAATTTCATAGCCAGGTTAAAAGGGCCTTATCACAGCCTCTTTCTGGACGAGTATATCGAGGTATCGCAGTCGGACGTGAAGGCGTCTGTGCAGAAATATATGAATGTCCTGGAGTCTTATGTCAGGAGATATCCCGACCAGTGGCTTTGGCTTCATAAGAGATGGAAGTCTACGCCGGTAAAGACGGTGCTTGTCCTTAATGACGCGAGACCCGGTCACCTGAACCAGTCGCTCGCCGTAGCGGACCTGATACGCAAAGCGCGCACGACTCAAGGTTACTCCCTTGACGATACGAAGGTAGCGGTATTGGACGTCAAATTCAAGAATGATTTTTCAAAGCTCCTCCTCTCCGCATGCAGCAACCTCTCAAGCTGGCGCTGCCACGGATGCATGAGATGCCTTAAGGCATGCCTGGAAGAGGGCTCTTATAAAAACTTAATGGCCGCATACGCCGATTTCGTGGTGTCGGCCGGCTCGAACCTGGCGCCTGTTAACGCCTTTATGGCGCTGGAGAATAACGCGAAGAATATAGTGGTGATGAAGCAAAGAAACGTACATTTAAACAAATTCAGCCTGGCTATAATACAAAGGCATGATAATCCCCGCAGGAGGAAGAATGTGGTCGCCGTAGACATCGCGCCGAACTCCATAGATGACGAGAGGATAAGAAGCGAATCCGAAATACTCAGGAAGCGGCTGGTTTTAAAGGCGAACGCGAGGATAGGCCTCCTGATAGGCGGCGATAACCCCGACTACACCCTGACGGACGGGCTTATCAATAGGGTGATAGACGCGGCCTCTAAGACAGCGGATGAGCTGGATGCGGAGATACTCGTTACGACATCGAGAAGGACGCCGCCTAAGGTAGAGAAGATCCTGAAGGAAAGGCTCTCCCGCAACCCCCGCTGCAGGCTCCTTGTCATAGCCAATGAGGTCAACTTCAAGGAGGCCGTAGCCGGCATACTGGGCTTAAGCGACCTGGTCCTGGTCTCCGGCGAGAGCATCTCGATGGTCTCTGAAGCGATAAGCGCGGGAAAGCGGGTGGCGGTCTTTAACCTTGAAAAGGCGGTTCCCGCCTTAACCAAACAGGACAGGGCGATTAAGAATTTCGCGGATTCGGGATATGTGACTATTCTACCAGCCGACGAACTGGAGGAGGCTATGAAGGGCCTCCTCTCATCCAAGGCGCCCATTAAAAAGCCGAAGGATATGGATGTTATTTACGAGGCAGTTAGAAAACTGATATAACATATTTTTTATACATGAACATACTCCAAATTCTTCCATCACTAGACGTCGGCGGGGTCGAGACCGGGACGGTGGATCTGGCGAGATACGCCGTCTTAAACGGCCACAAGATGGTCGTCGTCTCAAGCGGCGGCCGGCTCGTGAAGGAGCTGGACAATCTCGGCGTGAGGCACTATGAGCTGCCGGTGGATAAAAAGAACCTCTTCACCGTATTCAGGATGGTCGAAGAACTCTCCCGTATAATCCGGGCCGAGAATATAGATATCCTGCACGCCAGGTCCCGTGTCCCGGCATGGATAGCGTTCTTCGCCTCCAGGATAACGAATAGGCCCTTTGTGACGACGGCGCACGGCCATTATTCTAAACATTTCTTGAGCGAGGTCATGGGTTGGGGCAGGCTAGTCATAGTCGCCTCCAATGTAATGGCCAGACACATGACCCATACCTTCGGCGTCCCGCATGACAGGATACGTTTTGTACCCAGGGGCGTTGACCTGAAAAGGTTCACATATAGAAGTCCGGAAGACAGGGCCTCAAGCGAATTCACCGTAGGCATGGTGGCCAGGATCACCCCCTTGAAAGGACACCCGGATTTCCTGAGGGCGGTCTCCATACTTGCGAGAACGGTGCCGCGGCTCAAGGCCGTAATCGCAGGAGGTGTCCCCAGGGGCAAAGAGAAGTATGGCCAGGAACTCGAGCTTTTGACGAGGCGGTTGGGCCTCTCCAGGACGGTAGAGTTTATCGGGGTGAAGGAGGACGTGCCAGCCGTGATGAAGGACCTCGACGTGCTCGTATCGGCGACGGTGACGCAGGAGGCGTTCGGCAGGTCCATAGTAGAGGCCCAGGCCTCAGGCGTCCCTGTGGTGGCCACGAGGGTCGGCGGAGTCGTGGATATCATAGAGGACGGGAAAAACGGCCTCCTCTGCAACGCCGAGGACCCGAAAGACATGGCCGATGCTATCCTTAAGATATACAAGGATTCAGGCCTTAAGAACGCCCTCGCGCGCGAAGGCCGGAAGAACGTGGAAGATGCCTTTACGCTTGAGCGCATGGCCAAGGATACGCTTGCGGTATACGAGGAGGCGAAAAATGCGCTGAATATACTGGTGATAAAATTGAGTTCGATAGGTGATTCGATATTGAGCATACCGTCCTTAAGGGCGCTTCGTTCGCGGTTCAAGGACGCCAACATAAAGATCCTGACGGGCCTGGCCTCAAGAGAGGTCTTCAATAACTGCCCGTATATCAATGACAGGATAGTCTGCGACCTGAAAGGAAAGCACAGGGGTGTCCTGGGGCTCTGGAGACTTGGCAGGATACTGCAAAGAGAATATTTTGATATTGTGGTGGACCTGCAGAACAACAAGGCGAGTCACCTCGTTGCTTTTTTAAGCCTTGCGGCCTCAAGATACGGTTACGACAACAAGAAATGGGGCTTTTTCCTGACCAATAAAACGCCCGATAGTGGAATCGCCGTCGATCCAATAGAGCACCAGGCGAGGACCTTGATGCTTCTGGGTGTAAAGGCGATAGATAAGGCCCTGGAGCTTTTTCCTTCCGGCGATGACGGAAAAAGGGCCGGGGAATTCCTGAAAGAGAACTGGGTCAAACCGGGCCAGATGATAGTGGGTGTTAATTTGAGGGCGAGCGCCAGGTGGCTGACAAAGAACTGGCCGCTGGCCAACATAGCGCAGCTATGCGACAGGCTTGCCTCTAAAAACATAAGGACGGTCCTTACCGGCTCGAAAGAGGATGCCGAGGCCGCGAAGAATCTTCTTGGGATGACGAGGTCAAAGGCTATATCGGCCGCGGGAAAGACGAGCATACTGGAGCTGGCGGCCCTCATGAAACATTTTACCTGTTTTGTGACGGCCGACTCGGCGGCCATGCACGTAGCCATGGCCGCCGGGATACCCGTCGTGGGTCTTTTCGGGCCGACGGACCCGGCAAGACATTTCGTTCCGTCTAAGAATTCCGTTTCTATAAAGAAAGACCTTTCCTGCAGCCCGTGCTACAGCCCGCACTGCCTTAAAAATTTCAAGTGCATGAGGAAGATAACGGTGGACGAGGTATTTGAAGAGGTGATGAAAAGGTGCGCAGAAAATGAGAGTGTTATTAGTAGCCACACATCTTAATATAGGCGGCATCGCCAATTACATGATGGTGCTGGGCAAGGCGCTTCTTGCCAGGGGTGTCGAACCACTCGTCGTTTCCTCCGGCGGCGAGCTGGAAGGCGAGTTTGCGAGAAGGGGCATCAGGGTTAAAAGGGCGGACCTAAGGACTAAATCGGAACTTAGCCCTAAGGTCGCGGGAGGCGCTTTCGCGTTAAGAAGGATAGTAAAAGATGAGAAGGTGGATATAATACATGCCAATACAAGAGTGACGCAGGTCGCCTCTGCGATCGCATCCTCTTTAAGCGGCGTGCCGTATATTACGACGTGCCACGGTTTCTTTAAGAGGCGCCTCGGCAGGAGGCTCTTCGGATGCTGGGGGGAGAAGGTGATAGCCATAAGCGCCCCTGTCCGCGACAGCCTGATCCTGGATTTTAAAGTAGCCCCGAACAGGATAGAGGTGGTCTATAACGGCATCGAGCTGGACAAGTTTGCCAGGGTATATTCGGAGAGCGAACGAACGGACTTTAAGTTTAAATTCGGGATAGCAGGCAGTCCTGTGGTGGGGACGATAGGAAGGCTTTCTCCGGTAAAGGGGCATGCCTTCTTTATCGCGGCTCTCGCTAACATAATATCCCGCGGATACAATGCCCAGGGCGTCATAATAGGAGACGGTCCGGAGGAAGAGGGTTTAAAGAAGATGGTGAGAGACCTTAAGATAGAGCGCAATTTTCGTTTTATAAAATCCAGCCTGGACACGGCGGCGTACCTTGCCGCTATGGACATATTCGTATTCCCCTCCGTCAAGGAGGGGTTGGGGCTTTCGCTTCTGGAGGCGATGGCCGCGGGAAAACCCTGTGTCGCCTCAAGGGTAGGAGGCATCTCAGATATACTGAAGGACGGCAAGACGGGGATGCTCTTCCCCGTAGGAGATGTAAAGCGGCTCGGCAATTCCATCATACAACTCCTGAACGATGAGCCGCTCCGCAGGCGCCTCGGGGAGTCCTCCAGGGAGCTCATCAGGGCGCGGTTCTCATCGGACTTGATGGCGGCGAAGATACACGGGGTATATAATAAAGTGGTGAACTCATGAGCACGCGCACGAATAAAAGATTTATCGTAGTTACAGGCATCGTCTTAGCGGCGCTTTTCGCCTTTATCGTTATCCTTGAATCCTCATACCGCCTGCCGATCCTCATGTACCATTCCATATCCAGGCCCGGAGGCGCGAGTGACAAATTGAGCGTTACCCCGGAAGCCTTCGCCAGGCAGGTGAAATATCTAAGCGATAAGGGCTACAATGTCATCGCGCTCGCGGAGGCGGTGGCGTACATAAGGGATAAGCGCCGGCCGCCCAGGAAGACCGTAGCGATAACTATCGACGACGGTTATGAAAATAATTTTGCTTCGGCGTATCCCGCATTGAAAATGTACGATGTTCCGGCAACGATATTTATAATAACGGGCAAGGTCGGAAGCGAGGGGTTCATGACGTGGGACGAGATAAAAGAGATATCACGCTCGGGCGTGGTAGATATAGAGAGCCATACGCGGTCCCACAAGTGGCTCACGGGCCTGGATGACGGGGCGCTTAAAGACGAATTGGAGGGCTCTAAAAGGATATTGGAGAGCCGCCTGGGGAAAAGAGTGGATTACCTCTGTTATCCGATGGGCGGGTATGACGAAAGGGTAGCCTCCGTCGCCATGGCAGCCGGTTACAAGGCGGCTTTCGGGACAAAGCCTAAGAAGGGGTATTCCAAGGATGACTTATACGCGATAGCGCGGATACGGATATCGCAGACCGCGGACAACCTGTTCGTATTTGCGATAAAGATATCCGGCTACTACAACTTTTTCAAGAGGCACTGATGAGGGGAAAGCGCATACTGATCTTCGATGTTAACTGGTTGGGCGATATAGTCCTCTCTACGCCGGTCATACGGGCCGTCCGGGAAAATTACCGCGACAGCTACATAGCGGCAATAGTGCCGATCCACTACAGGGAGGCCCTGGACGGGTGTCCCTATCTGGATGAGGTCATAGGATTCAATGAGCATACCTCGCATCGAGGGTTATTGAAGAAGGCGGGTTTTGCCCTTGCCCTCAAGAAGAAAAAATTCGACACGGTCTTCCTCATCCACCGTTCGCTGACGCGGGCCCTCATATGTTACCTGGCCGGCATAAGAGAGAGGGTGGGTTATTATAACAAGAAGAGGGGATGGCTCCTTACTAAGAGGGTGGCCCCGCTGCCCAAAAACAAGGTGCACAGGGCCGACTATTATCTGGGGATAATCGAAGGCGCCGGCCTGACCGTTACGCGGAGGGACACCGAATTTTTCATAGATGACTCCCAGCGCCTTTCTCTCTCGGATAAACTTAAGAGGGCCGGGCTTAAAGAGCGCGACCGTTTCGCGGTGCTGCATCCCGGGGCCAATGAACCGATAAGGCGCTGGCCCATAGAGAATTTCGCGGAACTTGCGATCAGGATAAAGGAGGAGTTCGGTTTAAACGTCGTCATAAGCGGCTCTCTTAAAGATGCGCCGTTGGGCAGCAAGATAAAGGAACTGGCCAGGAAAGAGGCGATAGACCTTTGCGGCAATATATCGCTCAAAGAACTTGCGGCCCTGTTCGAGAAGGCGGAGTTTGTCGTGTCGGGAGATACGGGACCGATGCACATAGCTTCCTCCGTGGGCGCTTCCGTCATCGCGCTTTTCGGGACCGCGTCTCCCGCCATTACGGCCCCCAGGGGTAAAGGCAGGTATAGAATAGTGCAAAAAGATGTCGGATGCGTCATACCGTGCCGTAAACTGGATTGTCCGGACAATCGCTGCATGAAGGCGATAACGGTAAATGATGTTATGAACGAAGCGACTGATATAGTAACTCAAAACTCAAAGCTCAAAGCTTAAAAGCATGGTTATCGATAAAACTAAGGTCAAAAGAATATTGATAATAACTTTAAGCAACACGGGGGACTGTATATTGACCATACCGGTATTGAGGACGGTCGTAGGCGCATTTCCAAAGGCCAGGATAGACGTGATGGCCGGACCGGCCGGGAAGGAGGTCTTTGAAAAGGATCCCGCGGTATCGAAGTTCATAATATATGATAAGTACGCCCCGGTCCTGGAGAAGAGGCGAATCCTTTCCAAATTGAGGCGCCTTAGATATGACCTCGTGGTGGATCTGAAAAATACCATGTTCGGCCTTCTTATGGGGCCGAGATACAGGACGTCTACCGTGCAGACATTTCCGAAAAAGGGCATGCATAGCAGGGACCTGCACCTCTTGAGGCTTAAGGGCCTTGGCATAGAGCCGATAAGAGAGGGGCCGGGTATCTATATCCCAAAGGAGGACGAGGAGAGCGCCTTGAAGATGCTGGAGAAAGAAGGGGTGTTAGAAGATTACGTGGCGGTCTCTCCGGGCGCGAAGAGCCATCTGAAACGCTGGCCGGAAGACGCCTTCGCCGCCTTGGGCGACATTTTAACCGGCCGGAAGGGGTTTAGGGTAGTCTTCGTAGGTACCGGGCAGGACGCGGACATCATAAAGGAGATATCCAAAAAAATGAAAAATAAGGCCGTCAACCTTTCCAACAGGACGAACTTGAGAGAATTGGCGGCGGTGCTGAAAAAGGCCAGGCTCGTCGTTACCAATGATTCCGCGCCTCTCCATCTGGCGTGCTCTGTCGGGGCGCGGGTCGTGGCCATCTTCGGGCCGACCGATCCGGCCAGGTACGGGCCGACCGGCGGGTTCGACAGGGTTGTCATGAAAAAAATTTTTTGCTCACCGTGCGAATCGGCCGAGTGCAGGTTCAATTACGAATGCATGCGCGTGATAACGCCCGACGAGGTATACGAAGCGGCCGTCGCGGCATTAAAAGACAGATGATGAGTCACGAACCACTAAACAAGAGCGGCGCATGAATGACTTTAAACGAATCCTGATAATCCGTTTAGACAGGATAGGGGATGTGCTTCTGTCTACTCCGGTATTCAGGTCCTTAAGGGAGGCTTTCCCGAAGAGCCACATAGCGGTAATGGTCAGGCCCTACACGCGGGACATAGTCGGAGGTAACCCGTATATAAATGAGGTTATATTATACGATAAAGATAAGACGGATAAAGATTGGGTCTCCACATTAAGATTTATAACCGGCATACGTAAAAAAAGGTTTGATCTGGCGATCGTCCTGCATCCCAGCAACAGGTCTAACGTAATCCCCTTCTTGGCGGGCATACCCGTAAGGGTAGGATATAACAAGAAGCTCGGCTTTCTCCTGACTAAGGGCATCCCCCACAAGAAACAGCTTGGCCTTAAACACGAACTGGACTATACGCTTGACGTGGTGCGGTATATAGGAATAAAACCCGCCTCGAGAGAGCTCTATATGCCCGTAAGCAGTGAAAGCGAGGCCAGGGTGCGCCGTCTTTTCGAGGAAAGCGGTATCGATGAAGGTTCCGTGGTCGTCACCATACACCCCGTGGCAAGTTGCCCTTCCCGCATATGGCCCGCCGAGAGGTTTGCTGAAGTTGCGGATACTCTGGCGGAAAAATACGCCGCGGAGGTGGTACTGATATCGGGTCCGCACGAAAAGGGACTCGGCGACGGCGTGGCCCGCCTCACCAGGCGCAGGTGCCTCAACCTGTCCGGAAAGACTTCGGTGGCGGATATGGCAAGCGTCTTAAGGCGTTCGCGGCTTTTGATATCGAGCGATTCCGGGCCGATGCATATATCCTGCGCCGTGGCGACGCCGGTCGTGGTCATATTCGGCAGGAGCGGCAGAGGGTTGGGCCCTAAGCGTTGGGGGCCAACAGATTCCGGGAGCATCGTCTTGCATAAGGATATCGGGTGCGAGGTCTGCCTGGCGCATAATTGCGTAAAGGGTTTTTCGTGCCTCAAGGCGGTTTCGGTAGATGATGTCCTTGGCGCCTGCGGCAAGATCCTCCAAAATCATTGACTGGGCCTTAAAAGGCATGTTAAAATGACACAATAAAGTGAAGGGCAAGATGAGAAAAAGGATAGACATAACCAAGATAAAGACCGTCTCTTTAGAGAAGCGAAAGACGAAAGTAGCCTTGGAAGACTTTGCCCGGACCGCCAGAAAGGGCGAGGCTTTCGGGCGATTCTTCGACAGCCTGCCGAACGTACTGGCCGCTGAAAATCTCAAAAAAATAGTCGCCGCCGTAGTACAGGCCAGCAAGGCCGATAAGATGGTCATAGTCATGATGGGCGCGCATGTCATAAAATGCGGCCTGTCGCCTATTATAATAGACCTTATGAAGCGCCGCGTAGTCAGGGCCGTCGCCCTGAACGGCGCAGGTATCATCCACGATACCGAGATAGCCATGATAGGCAGGACGAGCGAAGATGTCGGAGCGGGAATAAAGGACGGAACTTTCGGGATGGTGAAGGAGACGGCCGCGTTTATAAATAGCGCCATCAACTCTGGATTCAAAAAGGGCTTAGGCATAGGAGAATCCCTGGGAGAGAGGATCGTCAAGGCGAAGCTGCCGAACCGGGGTTTAAGCCTTCTGGCAGCCGGACATGAGCTCGATATCCCCGTGACCGTGCATGTGGCCATAGGGACGGATACCATACATTATCACCCTTCGTGCAACGGCGAGGCAGTGGGCGAGGGGTCGTTTCTCGATTTCAGGAACTTCATATACAGCGTATCGCTCATCGAAGGAGGTGTGGTCCTGAACATCGGTTCGGCAGTCATACTGCCCGAGGTATTCTTGAAGGCGGTTACGGTGGCGCGAAATCTCGGTCACAGAGCGGACCATTTCACGGCGGCCAATTTCGACATGATAGCGCATTACAGGCCCTATCAGAACGTTCTGGTCCGGCCCACGTCGAAGGGCGGACGCGGTTATAATATAATAGGCCATCACGAGATAATGATCCCGCTCCTGTACAGGGCGATAATAGAAGAACTGTAAACCGTAGACTGAAAAAATGGAAAAACGGCATCTTAAAAAAATCGAAAAGATAATTTCGCGTTTCGCGAAGGCGCGGATACTCGTTCTGGGCGACCTCATCCTGGACGAATTCGTATGGGGGACCGTCTCCAGGATATCGCCCGAGGCGCCGGTTCCGGTCGTATGGGTCAACAAAGAGAGCTATATGCCCGGAGGTTCGTGCAACGTAGCGAATAATATCGTTTCCCTGGGTGGAAAGTCGCTGATTGTAGGCGTGGTAGGAGATGACGACAAGGGCGTCATATTGAAGGAGGATCTGGAGTCGAAAGGCATAGACACGTCCGGCGTCTCGGTGGACACGGACCGCAAGACGATATTGAAGACACGCGTTGTGGCGCATCATCAACAGGTGGTCCGCATAGACAAGGAAAACGCGGAGCCACTGTCCGAACGACTCCAGGAGAGGATGATATCGGAGGTTAAAAAGAATATAGCGGATGCGGATGCCCTCGTAATAGAAGATTACGGCAAGGGTGTAATAACGCCCCGCCTCTTGAGGGAGGTGGTGCCGTTTGCGAGGAGATTGGGTAAGATTGTCGCGGTCGATCCGAAAGAGGAGCATTTTTCCTATTATAAAGGCGTGAGCCTGATAACGCCAAATACCGCCGAGACGGAAAAGGCGTCGGGTCTGGAGATAAAGGACGAGGGCTCGCTCTTCAAGGCGGGCAAAAAGCTTTTGGCGAAACTTAAATGCGGCATCCTGCTGGTAACTCTCGGAGAGAGCGGCATGTGCGTCTTCACCAAAGGTTCCAGGCCCAAGCAGATTCCGACGATAGCCCAGGAAGTATTTGACGTATCAGGCGCTGGAGATACCGTGATAGCGGCATACACGCTTGCGCTCGCCTCGGGCGCCGATCCGATACAAGCGGCGCATATCGCCAACTGCGCGGCGGGTATAGTGGTGGGAAAATTAGGGACGGCGACCGTTTCGCCGGAAGAGTTGCTAAAAAGCATACGAGATGTCGCGAAGACAAAGAAAGGTTGACCAAGGACGATGAAGACGATAGGTGTCATACCGGCCAGATGGGGCTCCAAAAGGTTTGAGGGCAAGGTTCTCGCGGACCTGTGCGGCAAGCCCATAATACAGCATGTCTGGGAGAACGCTAAGAAAGCGAAGACGCTCGACGACCTGGTCGTGGCGGCGGACAATGAGAACATAATAAAGGTCGTAGAGTCCTTCGGAGGCAAGGCTATATTCACCTCGCCTGACCAGCCGTCGGGCACGGACAGATTGGCCGAGGTCATAAACCCTCTTGACGTGAAGATAGCGGTGAACATACAGGGCGACGAGCCGCTCATCAGGGCGATCATGATAGACTCTCTCGTGATGACGCTCTCCGGAGAGAAGGCGGCGCAGATGGCCACCATCATAAAGAAGATAGAAGACAGGTCCGAGATAACCAATCCCAGCGTAGTCAAGGTGGTCATAGACAAAAACGGCTACGCGTTATATTTTTCGAGGTGCCCCATACCCTATGACAGGGCCGGCCAGGAAGGCGAGGGAAATTTCCCGACATATTACAAGCATATCGGTATATATGCCTTCACCAAGGACTTCCTCTTCACCTTCAGGAACCTGCCGCATTCGAGCCTCGAGGGGGCCGAGAAACTGGAACAGTTAAGGGTATTGGAATTCGGCCACAGGATAAAAACCGTGGAGACGAAATTCGACACGGTCGGAATAGATACGCCCGAGGACCTGGAAAAGGTGAGGGCGATTATGGAGAAGGGTGAAGACAGGTGATTCGTACGGCGTACGGAGTACGCGACACGAGGATCGCAGCATGACCAAAGTCATTAAAATAGGCGATGTTAAGATTGGCGGAGGGAACCCGATAGTCCTGATCGCCGGGCCGTGCGTCATAGAGTCGGAAAAGAGCGCCCTGAAACATGCAAAGCGGTTAAAGGATAT
>CAZPYQ010000031.1:0-12980 GCA_964590585.1 uncultured Planctomycetia bacterium
AAATAATTCGGCGGGAGATTTTTTGGAAAAAATAAAGGCCCCCTCCCCGAAAGAGCCCGCCCCTTTAAAGTGATGAGCCATGAAACTATTCGGTGAATTCATAAAAAGTATATGGAAGGAGAACCCGACCTTCAGGCTGGCCCTGGGGCTGTGCCCGACCCTGGCGGTATCCACGAGTGTAGTGAACGGCATCGGCATGGGCCTTGCGGCGACCTTCGTCCTCCTGGGGTCGAATATATTCATCTCTCTCGTGCGGGGTATGGTTCCGGACAAGATAAGGATCCCGTGCTTCATAGTCATAATAGCGACCTTCGTGACCATCGCGGACCTTCTCATGAAGGCTTACGCGCCGGAGTTGTCGAGGTCGCTTGGGATGTTCGTCCCGCTAATCGTAGTTAATTGCATGGTCCTGGGCCGCGCCGAGGCCTTCTCGTCAAAAGAGCCGGTCGTCAAATCGGTCTTCGACGCGTTGGGGATGGGGGTGGGCTTTACCTGGGCGCTTGTGGTCATCTCGGCGATAAGAGAGTCCCTCGGCGCGGGGACCATAATGGGTTACCCTGTGGTAAAGGGGTTCGAGATGCCGCTATTTATAATACTGGCGCCGGGCGCGCTCCTTACGATAGGGCTTCTCATAGGGTTGATAAATCATATTAATTTGAAAAGAGAGCGATAGATAAAAAGCGGCCCGGGTTTTAACCACGGGCTTGCGGATACGGATAATAATGGATCTGGCGCAATTTCTGACAATACTCATAACGACGATATTCGTAAATAATTTCATACTGTCCAAATTCCTCGGGCTCTGCTCTTTCATAGGCATCTCCAAGAACATAAAGCCCGCCGTCTCTATGGGCGCGGCGGTAACATTTGTCACCACGATGGCCTCCTGTATCAGCTGGCCGATATACAACTATATCCTGCTGCCGTACCATCTCGAATATTTAAGAACGATATCGTTCATACTGATCATCGCCTCTTTCGTGCAGTTCACGGAGATAGTCATCCAGAAGAAACTGCCCGCGCTTTACAGGATATTCGGCATATATCTTCCGCTCATAACCGTTAACTGCGCCGTCTTCGGCGTCGCGGTCCTGAACACAGATATTTTCTTCTTAAACGGCGTGGCCGTACAGGGTAGTTTTTTAAAATCCGTCGTCCAGGGCATAGGCGCGGGCGCCGGCTATACGCTGGCCATGCTCCTGATGTCGGGGATACGGGAGCGGCTCGAATTCGCGGATGTGCCGAAGTGTCTCGAGGACATACCGATAACGTTTATAATCGCGAGCCTCATGTCGCTGGCGTTCCTTGGGTTCAGCGGGTTTAAAATATAATAAGAGTAGCGGGATTAATATGGAAATTTTACTACCGGTATTTACAATGGCCCTTCTCGGGCTCGTCTTCGGCCTGGGCCTGGCCTATACCCTGAAGTTATTCAGGATAGACATCGACCCGACGGTGGCGCTCATAATCACTAAGCTACCGGGTGCCAACTGCGGCGCGTGCGGCAAGGCCGGGTGCAGCGGATTCGCCGAGGCGCTCGCGAGAGGCGAGGTGGAACCGTCGGGCTGCGTAGCGGCTACGGCGGCCTCGCGCGCGGCGATAGCCGAAATACTCGGCAAGTCTGATACGGCGAAAACGAAAAAGATAGCCACCGTCTTGTGTAACGGCGGCAAGGCCGCCGTGGATAAATACGAATATAATGGCATCAGAAGCTGCAAGGCGGCGAGCCTCCTCTTCGGCGGCTACAAGGCCTGCTCCTTCGGTTGCCTGGGGCTGGGGGATTGTGTAAGGGCGTGCCCTTTCGGGGCGATGAAGATGTCCGATTCCGGCCTGCCCGAGGTGGACCCCAAGAAGTGTACCGCATGCGGCAGATGCGTGACGGCATGCCCGAAGGGCTTAATAAAACTTTTGCCGGCCGATAAACTTTACTATGTGAAGTGCAGTTCTACCGATCCGGGGGCGATAGTCGCCAAAGCGTGCAGGGCCGGATGTATCGCCTGCAAAAAGTGCGAAAAGGCCTGCCCGGAACTGGCCATAAAGGTGGCATCGAACCTTTCCGGGATAGACTGGGGAAAATGCAAAAATATCGGGAAATGTTTTGAGGTCTGCCCGACGAAAGTTATCGCAAGAAGATAAAGGGACTGTCCTAAGAAGGGGGCTGTCCCTAAAAAATGGGAGAGTTATAATGGCTATAGAATTTAATGAGACGAATTTTGAAAGCGAAGTGGTGAAGTCGGAAGAGCCGGTGCTGGTGGATTTCTGGGCGAGCTGGTGTGTGCCGTGCAAATTAATAGCGCCTGTCGTGGAAGAGCTGTCGCATGAGCTTAAGGGAACGGTTAAGGTCGGAAAGGTCAATGTCGACGACAATCCCGAACTTGCGACAAGGTTCTCCGTCATGAACATACCCACCCTGCTTATGTTTAAAGGCGGCGAGGAGGCCGCCAGGCTCATCGGCGTAAACTCCAAAGACTCCATCTTAAGGAAGATAAAAGGCGTACTCGGTGGGTAAGACAGGATTCGCGGTCGCGTTAGATATAGGCACTTCAAATATAAGCGGCATGCTTATGAGGCCGCCTGACCCGAAACCGGTCGCCGTTTCACGCGTTTTGAACAGCCAGAGCGTATTCGGTTCTGATGTCATGACCAGGCTTAACCTCGCCATATCCAGGAAGCCGGGTCTTTCGAGCCTGCGCAGGGCCGTCGTAGAAAACTTGGAGGCGCTTATATATTCGCTCATATCCGAGGCCCGCGTCTATGAGCACCAGGTCTTAAGGATCCTGGCCGTGGGCAACAGCGCGATGCGCCATCTCGCGCTCGGTATAGATCCAAGAGGTTTGGCCACGGCGCCCTTTAAGCCGTCTCTTGACAAAAAGATTTACAGGGCACGGGCAGAGGACCTGGGCTTTAAGGTATGTCCCGGAGCGTCATTAGAATTTCTGCCGAATATCGGCGGGTTCGTCGGTTCGGACGCGTTGGCGGTTATCATCGCCTGCGGCATGTATAGATCCGCTCTCCCCGTGCTCGCCATAGATATAGGGACCAACGGCGAGATCATAATAGGAAATAAAAAGAGGATATTGGCGGCGTCTACGAGCGCCGGGCCGGCATTCGAGGGCCGGCATATATCCTGCGGGATACCCGCCCGTGACGGCGCCATAGAAACGGTCGCGTTAAAAAGCGGACGGCTTTTCTGCAGGACGATAGGAGACTCCGACCCGAAGGGTATCTGCGGCAGCGGCCTCATAGACCTGGTAAGCGTGCTTCTTGATAAGGGTATACTCGAAAGCAGCGGAAAGATTAAAGATAAAAAGTTCAGGATTTGCGGCGGCATATATATCACACAGGGCGACATAAGGGAGCTTCAGCTCGCCAAGGCCGCGATCCAGGCCGCCGTCAGGATACTTAGCGCTAGATTCGGGCGATGCGAGCCGGCAGGAAAGGTGTTTTTGACGGGCGCCTTTGGCAGCCGTATCTCAAAGCCTAACGCTAAGAGAATAGGGATAATACCAAAAGACATGGATCTCGAAAATGTCTCCATCCTGGAGGACGGCGCCCTGCATGGAGCCGGGCTCATATTGTCCTCTGACAAACTTGAGAAGACGGCATTACGCCTTTATGAGAGGATAACGCATGTGGAGCTCCATAAGGAAAAGGCGTTTCAGGATGAGTTTGTCGAGGCGATGAGGTTTTAACGCTATGCGGAAATTTTTAAAATCGTTATATGGCATGTGGATGAAATTTGCCAGGACCCTGGGCAGGATACAGACAGCTATCCTTTTATTCTTAATATATTTTTTGGGCGTAGGCCTGGTCGCGGTCATATCCTTCATGTTCAGGAAGGACTTTCTGGATGAGAATATGAGGATAAAGGGCCCTACCCTGTGGCGCCCGAGAGAGACGCCGGGAGCCGATATTGAAAACGCAAAGAGGCAATTTTGACAAATACAAATACTAAATCCGAAATCCTAAGCTCTAAACAAACTCAAAACCCTAAATTCAAAACTCAAAACCTCAAGTTTCAGGCATTTGAGTTTTGGATTTGTTTAGGATTTAGAGTTTAGGGTTTAGAATTTTTAAAAGGTGTTTTTATGTATATACTCGGTATATCATGTTTTTATCATGATGCGGCCGCCTGCTTATTAAAAGACGGGAAGATACTCTCCGCCGTTCAGGAGGAGCGTTTCACCCGCAAGAAACACGATTTCTCATTCCCCAAGAATTCCATCGCTTACTGCCTGAAAGAGGCCGGCATAACGATAAGGGATGTATCCTACGTGGGGTTCTATGAAAAACCTTTCGTGAAATTCGAACGCATACTCACCACCTACCTGGCAACCTGGCCGCGGTCGTTCCCGTCATTCATAAAGGCCATGCCGCTATGGCTGCGCGAGAAGCTGTGGATCCCGCAGATAATAAGAAAAGAGCTGGATTATAAGGGCGAGATATTGTACATTGACCACCATCTCTCTCACGCCGCCGGCTCCTACCTCGTCTCGCCGTTTGACGAGGCGGCCATACTGACGATGGACGGCGTCGGGGAATGGGAGACGGCTACGTACGGTGTGGGCCGCGGAAGCGACATAGAGCTTTTTAAAGAGATAAGATTTCCGCATTCGCTGGGGCTTTTATACAGCGCCTTCACCTATTATCTGGGTTTCAGGGTGAATAGCGCCGAATACAAGGTGATGGGGCTGGCGCCTTACGGCAAGCCGGTATACTATGACCTCATAATGGATAAACTCGTCAAGGTCATGGAAGACGGAAGCTTTAAGATGGACATGAGGTATTTTGCTTACGACTACGGCCTCAGGATGACGAATCGAAAATTCGATTCCCTCTTCGGGCGTCCCCCGAGGAAGCCGGAATCGGAACTGGAGGGGTTTCACGAGGATGTCGCCGCTTCCGTCCAGAAGGTTACGGAGGAGATAGTCTTAAGGATGGCCAGGCACGCGCACAAAGAGACGGGCATGAAAAGGCTTTGCCTGGCCGGAGGGGTGGCGCTTAACTGTGTCGCGAACGGCCATATAATAAGAAAGACGCCCTTTAAAGAGATATATATCCAGCCGGCCGCCGGCGACGCGGGCGGCGCTATCGGAGTCGCGGCGTATATATATTATTCTCTCCTGGGCAACAAGAGGACTGAAGATTCCGTAATGGCCTCGGCGTTCCTGGGACCGGAATTTTCAAACGAGACAATAAAAAAATATCTTGTAGAAAACGGCATAGCTTATTCGGAATATAATAACGAAGGCCTTATAAAAACGTCCGCAAAACTTATTTCGGACCAGAAGGTGATCGGCTGGTTCGAGGGGCGCATGGAATTCGGGCCAAGGGCGCTGGGCGCCAGGTCCATACTCGCGGACCCGCGTAACCCGGACGCGAAGAATATAGTCAACTCAAAGATAAAGTTCAGGGAGGAGTTCAGGCCGTTCGCGCCTACCGTATTGAAGGAAAAGTGCGGCGAGTTTTTCGAGCTGGAGACCGAGAGCCCGTTCATGCTGATAGTGGCCGATGTTAAAAAGGATAAGCGTTTCATGCCCTCCATAACCCACGTCGACGGCTCCGCGAGGATACAGACGATAGCGCGCCGGGAAAACCCGTTATATTATGATTTCATAAATGAGTTCTTAAGGATTACAGGATGCCCGGTTGTCTTGAACACCTCTTTCAACCTGCGGGGCGAGCCTCTCGTGTGTACCCCCCATGACGCGTATCTTTGTTTCATGAGGAGCGGCCTGGATTATCTCGTGATGGGGAACTTCATCCTGGACAAGGCCGGTATGAAGCCCTTAAAAGAAACAGTTGACTGGCGCCAACTTTTTGAGTTAGACTAATTAAGCTTTCAGCTGTCAGCTCTCAGCTATCAGCTTGTGAAAAAGTTCTCAAAATATTTCTTGTTTTTAGCTGAAAGCTGATGGCTGATGGCTGAAAGCTTACTGGAGGAACAGATGGGTTTTTCATCGAAACTGTCCATATTCAAAGAGCTATGGGACTTCATGAAGGCGAGGAAGAAGTGGTGGCTCCTTCCCATAATCGTCATGTTGCTGCTCCTGGGGCTTCTTATAGTATTTACCGAAGGTTCGGCGCTGGCGCCTTTCATTTATACGTTATTTTAGCGTAAGTAACCAGAAGCCAGAAACCAGTAACCAAAAAACGATTTAAAAAAAATGAATATCGCGATATTATGTTCGGGGAACGGGACGAATCTTCAGGCGATAATAGACGCCGTGAAGAGCGGCTATATCAGGGCGCGGATAGCGCTTGTCGTGTCCGATAAAAAGGAGGCCCATGCGCTGGAAAGGGCCGCCGCCGCCGGCATCGAGGCGGTGTACCTGGACGCCAAAAAACACGGATCCAGAGAAGAGTATGACAGGGAGATCGTAAAACGGCTAAAGAAGGAGAATACGGGGCTCGTGGTGTTGGCGGGTTTCATGCGGCTCATGAGCCCTTTTTTTATAAATGAGTATAAGGGCAGGATAATGAATATCCACCCTGCCCTTTTGCCTTCATTCAAGGGTACGCACGGCGCAAGGGATGCGCTTCTTTACGGCGTAAAGGTGACAGGGCCTACGGTCCACTTCGTCGATGAGAAACTCGATAGCGGGCCCATAATACTGCAGAGGGCCGTTGAGGTGGAGGATGACGATACCGAAGAGACGCTTCTTGAGCGCATACATAAGGAAGAACATAAGATTTATCCCGAGGCGGTGAAATTGTTCGTGGAAGGAAGGTTAAAGGTAGAAGGCAGGCGGGTAAAAATTCAAAAAGGAGAGAAATGAGCACTAAGATAAAAGATGTGAGGGCGCGGGAGATACTGGATTCCAGGGGGAATCCGACGGTTGAGGTCGATGTGATGCTGGAAGACGGTTCACTGGGGCGCGCCGCGGTCCCGAGCGGGGCGTCGACAGGCGAACACGAGGCCGTGGAGCTGCGCGATGGCGATAAATCGCGATACATGGGTAAGGGCGTCTTGAAGGCGGTCGCTAACGTGAACGGCGAGATAAAGAAGGCCCTCAAGGGGAAGGACGCGCTTAAACAGGGCACGCTGGACCAGGCGCTTATAAGGCTGGACGGCACGGAGAATAAGGGCCGCCTGGGCGCCAACGCCATACTGGGCGTATCTCTGGCGGCCGCAAAGGCCTGCGCCATATCCAAAGGGATGCCTTTGTACGAATATATAGGGGGAGGAAAGGCAAATACGCTTCCGATTCCCATGATGAACATCCTTAACGGCGGTTCACATGCCGACAATAACGTTGACCTTCAGGAATTCATGATAATGCCTGTAGGCGCCTCCTCTTTTAAAGAGGCCCTGCGCTGGGGTTCCGAGGTCTTTCACAGCCTCAAGAAGATACTTAAAGGGAAGAAGCTGTCGACCGCTGTCGGCGACGAAGGCGGATTCGCGCCGGACCTTAAGTCCAACGAAGAGGCGGTCGAGGCGATCCTCGCGGCCATAGACGCCGCCGGCTACAAGGCGGGAAAGGATATATTTATCGCCCTGGATCCCGCGGCGAGCTCGTTCTACGAAAAGGGTAAATATATCCTGGAGGCGGAGCCTAAAAAGGAAAATTCGAGCGCCGACATGGTGGCCTTCTACTCACGCTGGGTGGAGAAGTATCCGATAGTGTCCATAGAAGACGGCCTGGCGGAAGATGACTGGGACGGTTGGAAGGCCATCACGGATAAATTGGGCGGTAAGATCCAGCTGGTAGGGGACGATATTTTGGTCACGAACGTAAAGCGCATAGTGATGGCCATCCAGAAGAAAGTCGCTAACTCGGTTTTAATAAAATTGAACCAGATCGGCACCTTAAGCGAAACCATAGACGCCATCGAGATGGCCAGGAAGGCCGGCTATACCGCCGTCGTCTCGCACCGTTCTGGCGAGACCGAAGATACGACGATATCTCATCTCGTGGTCGCGATGAACACGGGCCAGATAAAGACCGGTTCGGTCTGCAGGACGGACAGGATAGCGAAATATAACGAGCTTCTAAGGATAGAAGAGATGCTAGGCAAAAAGGGTGTTTACGGCCGCGAGATGTTCAAATGGCGAAAAAGGGGCTTTTAAAGATATATGTAATAGGCGCGATACTGACGGCGTTCTTCCTGCCGGGGTTTGTAAAATATCAAAGGCTTAAAGCCCAGAACAGGGCGCTTGAGAAGGAGATAGCGGAGCTTGGGACGGAGAACCGTCGTCTTTCGGAGGAGAGGAAGCGCCTTGAAACCGATCCTGTCTACGTGGAGAGGAAGGCGCGCGAGAAACTCGGCGTAGTCAAGAAGGGCGAGATAGTATACAAGACCTCTTCGGAGTAGCCCAAAAAAGTAGTTGCAAAAAAGTTTCTATCTGATATAATGAAGTCACATTGCGGGGTGGAGCAGCCTGGTAGCTCGTCGGGCTCATAACCCGAAGGTCGTCCGTTCAAATCGGACCCCCGCTACCATTTTCGCTAAGCGAAAATGGTACAAAAGTAAAAGTAAAGTTTACTTATTGATATGTACAACCTTGGCGGGCGGGAAACCGTTGAAGTAGGTGGAAGAGGCGCTGGAATAGGCGCCTATGTTCTCGGCGTAGAGGAGGTCGCCTATCTCGAGTTCCGGGAGCTCCTCGGATAAGGATATCGTATCGAAGGCGTCGCATGTCGGCCCGAATACCGCGCATATCTTCTTCTCCCCCCCCTTGAATGACTCCAACGGATACTTGCAGTGATCGAATACTATGCCGGAAAAGGTGTGGTATACCCCGTCGTCCAGGTAATAGCATGTCTTGCCGTCACGGGCGGCCTTTCCTATTATCTTCGTGACCAGCGTCCCCGAGTTGGCGACCATGAACCTTCCCGGCTCAGCCAGTATCTCCATCGTCTTCGGGAAGAGCCTGTCGAATTCGGTGTTGAGTTTGCGCGCCAGCGTCTTGAACGATTTCACCTTATTATGGTACTTTACGGGAAACCCTCCGCCTATATCCACGATATTTATATTGTGACCCCGCGACGCCGATTCTTTCAATATGGAGGATGTGAGCTGCAGGGCCTGTATGTAATTCTCGAAATTGGTGCATTGGCTGCCGACATGGAAACTTATGCCTTCTACCACGAGCCCGATACCGAAGGCCTCCAGTATCAGGTCCACCGCCTCTCCCGGGTCCGCCCCGAATTTTGAGGATAGTTCCACCATGGAGCCGGTATTGGGCACCCTTATCCTCAAGACAAGCCCGGCGTTCGGGCAGTGGGCCTTTATCTTCTTCAGTTCCTCCGCATTGTCATAGGTGACGAGCGGTTTGTATTGGTCGAGTTCGCGCAGGGTAGATATCTGTTTTATGGTATTCGCGTAGATAATCTTGTCCCATATCCAGTCCTGCCTCTCTTTGGCGGGCATATCCTTTATATTGTCGTATACGATCATGAATTCCGGGAAAGACGCCACGTCAAAACTCGCGCCGAGCTTATAGAGTGTGCGCACGATCTCGGGATTGGAGTTTGCCTTGACGGCGTAATAGGCCTGGACGCGCGGCAGGCTCTCCCTGGATTCCCGGTAATTCTCCCTTATCCTGTCATGGTCTATGACCAGGGCAGGCGTTCCGTTTTCCTCGGCTATCTTTTTTAACCTATCGAGCCTCGCCGCAGGGCTTTCTGTCTCCAAGACCTTTTCCATTCTCTTTTAACCCCTATTTTTTAGTGTGGCTTAGTGCCTGAAGAGGAAATTCTGGAAGCACCATAAATTTTTCCTGTCGAGATACGAAACCGGGTTCTCCCTGAAGAATATCTGATAATTTGTAAAAGGGGTCCAGTCATACGGGCGCGAAACTAATTCCCCGAGATAGGGTTTAGCGATATTCAGCACATATTCGTAAGGAAGGTCGTCCGGCAGGCATAGCCCATTATTGGGGTTGTCTATCATCCACATGGTGGCGGAGACGACCCCAATCGCGACCTGCATGGTGGTCGCGTTTTGATGGGGAACGAGCCTTCTGGATTCGTCTATGCTCAATACACTTCCTGTCCACCATGAATTGTATTTATGCCCCATTATGAGCGCGCCCAATATATCGGAGCCCTTGACTATTTCGTCCCTCATGATCCTCCACTTAGGCTGCAGTTCATAGTTCCTGCACCTGAGTTCATGCAGGGAAGAGAGCGTTTCGTGGCACGGCATATACGCGTAGTGGACGGTGGGCCTGTATACCGCTTTTTTGCCCTTCCATACGGTTAATCTATCGGAGATGGAATAGGCCTCGCCGTGACGAATGACCATGCCTATTATATTCTCCTCCGGTATCCATGACCTGACCCATGTGTTCATGCCCATCTGTGAGAGGAATATCTGATTCTTCGGACCGTAGGGCGGGACGTTGGCCGTTTCCGGCAGTTTCTTTTCGTGCGTGCCCCATCCGAGCTCCGCCGGGGAGATACCCTCTTCGCGCAGCCCCTCGATACTCCATGTCCCTACAAACTCATCCACCTCTTTGGGTTTATTGGTTATCTGCGTGTCTCTCTCGCTTACATGGATGACCTTGATGCCCAGTTTCATCGCCAGGCGGGCGAACCTCTTTTCCCGCACGAGGCGCTCGATAATCTTCTTACCGACCCTGGAGACCGTTTTATCTTTAAGCATCTTTTTGGCGATATCGATTATGCCCTTTTTTGTAAAATGAGATATAAGGCCCGGATTCGCGCCGTGGTCCATTACGGCCGTTGTCGAATCCTTCCATTTCGAAATCAACTGGCGCAGTTCCATGTGCCTGAAGTAGAGAGACTTCTGAAAGGGCGATTTATTATGGATGTCCGCGTACGGGTCCCATTCCTCTATGGATGTATTGACGTAAAGGACCTTGTTGTCATGGCACCAGCAGAGCATGTCGACGCAACCTATGTTCCACGCCAGGTCTATGATGATACCTCCGGCAGAGACGTGCTTCGGCAGCTCCTGCGACAGGTTGAGCGGGGTGATCCTCCTTTGGAAAAATTTTATTCCTTTGGCCGTCCATTTTTTCAGATCGCGGCTCTTATCGGCAAAATCTATTATCGTTATATTCTTATACGGTATCTTGATGTGTTTGAGAAGGATCGGCAGGGTGCAGCGCGACACGGAACCGTAACCTATGATAAGGACTCTATTTTTAAACTCCATGATAGATATACCCTTCCTTTATTCTTTTGTTTTTTCGGCCGCGGGGGCGACTTCCTTGTTACAGTACGGGCAGGTCTTGATATCCCTCTTTATTATCTTCTTGCAATGGGGGCACTCGCGGTGCGTCGCCATGTCATATGCCGTGGCCCCGGCCGCCACGGCGCCCGTGACCCAGAGCGCCGCGCATCCGCACGCATTGATCATCACCCCAAGGGCGATGAGCGATATCGAAACTAACAAAAATATCTTTTTCATTATCATAGAGTAAAGTATATACTAAAAATAAGAAAAATTCAAAAGCTATATTTTTTTCCAGTGTCAATAAAGATTTAAAAAAAGGTATGATTACACAGATAATGCCGCTTAAGCGGGGTTTTCTAGATTACGCAGATTAATCCGTGTAATCTTCCTGAAATCTGTGCAATCATTGTCTGATATAAACGAAATTCAAAAACTATTTGGCAGCGGGCGGATTTAAAGGTATAATATGGCTAAAAAGAAAAGGCATTTTCCGTGGGAGCAGACAAAAAAAGAATAATCTACATAGACGACGAAGTTGAGGCGTGCAAGACTATAGTGGAATTCTTCACCCTGAGGGGTTACGACGTCAATGTGGCCTTCGACGCGGAAGCGGGCTATAATCTCGTTAAGAATACGGAGCCCAATATCATAATAATGGACTTAAAGATAGCCGGCGTGAGCGGTATAGACCTGCTTGAACGTCTGAGCAAAGAGAAAACGAATATTCCCGTAATAGTGGTAACGGCGTTTCAGGAGGCGATAATCGAACTTCAGGAGAGGGAACTGGTGGTGGATAAATTTTTTACCAAACCGTACAGCCTGGAAGATCTTCACAATGTGGTAAAGGAACTCTTGGAGGTGATGTAGATGAAGACCGATAAAAGGCTCTTAGAAAGGCGGCGCTTCATACGGTTCAATAAGACTTTCGGCGTAAACATAATAGAATTGAACGGTAAAAAGACACTCCCCAAATTTGACCACGAGATAGGCGTTAACCTGTCTTCCGGGGGCGCGCTCATAAAATGCGAAAAGTCGATAAAGGCCGGTTCAAGGGCAAGGATTAAGATAATGCTGGTCAAAAACGGTACATATAAGACCATAGAGACGGGCGGCAGGGTCATATGGTGCGAGAAGTCCTTCGATCCCAAAATAGTCTTTTACTACATAGGCCTCGGGTTCACGCGGATACAGGCGCGCGACAAAGAGAAGATAGCCTGGTTCTTTAAGTAAGATCTCTCCCTGAAAAAGGGGCTTACACATGCTGCTTTTTAAGGAAAGAAGACGGTTCATAAGGCACCCCATCTGTTATCCCCTCGAATTCAAGCATATCTCCAGGAAGATAAGCGAAAAGACCAAAACGGTGAACCTTAGCGAAGGGGGGCTTTTATTTTTATCGAAACACCACCTGACTCCCGGCGAGGTCATAATGATAAAACTGCCAATCCAGGACAAGATATTCAAGGTGAAGGCTAAGGTGATGCATGTCTCAAGGGACGAAGACGCAAAGCTCTTCAATATAGGCGTCTCGTTTTACCGGTATGCTGACGCCTTCAAGGTCAAACTTATAGAACAGATATACTTAATAGACGAATACAGGATCCTCCGATCCGTCCAGCTCGGCCGCGACATCTCCCTCAAGGATGCCTCCGAAGAGTGGATAAAGCGCTACTCCAAGCGCTTCGCCCGCCTCTACTGGTAAATCACTTGCCGCGTACAGCGTACTGCGTACAGCGTACTGCGCAAAAGTTTACGCGGTACTCCGTACGCCGTACAAACCACTTAATCATACCTTTTGTAATTGACACATATGTGCTAATAATATAAAATAATGC
>CAZPYQ010000032.1:0-12790 GCA_964590585.1 uncultured Planctomycetia bacterium
ATATTATACAGTATATACGATGTCAACAATAAAGCCGTAGCGCTTTTTTAAACTTGCGCTACGGCTTATCATGGCTATAGGTTCTCTTACTTCTTCCTGAAGAAATTCGATAACTTCTCACGCAATCCGCCTGTCTTCGCTTGCGCCTTAATAGCAGGTTTTGCTGCCTGCGCCTTGGCCGAAGCAGCTGGTACCGGCGTCTTCTTTAAGCTCGCGAGCTTCTGCCCGAGATCTTTCACCTTACTCTCGAGGGATTTGAGCCTTTTATCCTCTTTCAATGCCTTTGCCGTCTCCCTTGTCGCCTTTCCCAATTCAATGCTTTTTGAGCCCAGGCCTTTTTTAAGCCTATCCACCTCCTGCTGGAGGGTTCTCACCTCGGGACTATTCATCACATCTTTTCTAAAATTGGCAACGTCTCTGGGGACATTCTTAAGGGCTGCCTGTTTGGCCGTCAGCTCTTTCGCTTTTTCGTCGGAATTGAACTTTGCGTCCAAAAGCTTCTTTGCTTCTTTGTCGAATTCGGCGGCTCTCGTCCTCATGTAGGCGGCGTCCTTTTTTATCTTGGCCACCTCCGGATCCTTATCGAGCCTCGCCCTGATTTCGGCGAGTTCCTTGTTCACGCCTTCCAATTCCTTCGCCTTCGCGGTGAGCTCTAAAAAGGCGGGCTCCTTGTTCATCCTGGTATTAAGAAGCGACTCTAACTCTTTCGCCTTGGCCTTGGCTGACGCCTCCAGCGCGGCGATCTCTTTTCTAAGGTTGGCCACGGCCGGATTCTCGGCCAATTTACTCCTGTAGGCCTCCAGATCTTTCTTCGCCGCTGCGAGTTCCTTCTCGGCCTTTGCTATCTCATCCTGAGTGGCGGCCCGCGCCTGGGCACCGAAAATAAAAGCGCCTGACAGAAATATTGAGGCGCAGATTACTAAAATTTTATGTCTTTTCATGCCCCTACCTCCTTTTTTTAAAATAACCTTATAGCAAAGTATACCACGACTCCTCAACCTGTCAATACCAACCCTCCTTAAAATCAGTAAAATCAGGGTCAGGCACTGCGCTCATCGGAAGGCTGTCCCCAGGCCCATCGGGGGTCAGGCACTGCGCTCATCGGAAGGCGGGTACGGCGCCAATCCCGAATGAAGTTTTCTGCGAAGAACGGCATCGGAAGCCCTCTTTCCTGTAACTTTTTCAATTTTCCTTGACAACCGTCTCTTTGCTATGCTAATTTTATGGCATGATGCGCGACGACAGCTCACTAATTGAACGCTGCGTTAAGCGGGACCCGCTCGCCTGGGCTAGGTTTGTCGATAAATATTCGACTCTCATTTCCATATCGATAGAAAATAGGCTGCGTAAATACTTCCTCGACTACTCCAGAACCGACCTTGACGATATCCGCCAAAACGTCCTCGCCTCGATATGGAAAGGCAACAAACTTTTCTACGTGAAAAACAGGAAGGACATATCATGCTGGATAGCCGTAGTCTCGGGGAACATCGCTTTGGATTATATGAGACAGCGGGCCGCGAAAGACAGGCCCGCCGCCATTTCTATCTACGAAGAGGCCGGGGAAAATATCCTCAAAGAGATGATAGAGGCGATCCCTCATAAAGGACCGGCCCCGGACGACGAGGCCGTCCGGAACGAGCTCTCGAGTGTAGTCAACGAGGAGATCGCCAGATTGCAAAAAAGAGAACGTCTCATAGTCAAGCTCAATCTCTTGCACCAGAAGACGCATGAAGAGATAGCGAAGATAACGCGTTTCCCTGTCGGGACGGTATCGAGCAGCATAAAACGTTCTAAAGACCGGCTGCGGGAAAGATTGAAAAAATATTTGCAAGAATTTTGACCTTTTTTACGTCTTTATATATAGGGGGACTTTATATGCAAACTTTAAAGCTGGAAACCGGCAGTTGCCCCGATGAAGCGGCGTTAAGCGCTTACCTTGACGGAAGCCTTCGGGGCAAGGAACGCGAGATGGTCGAAGAGCACATCGCATCCTGCGACAGGTGCCTTTTGGCCGTCGTCTCGGCATACGAATCCGTTGCGGACTTCAAAAAGAATAGAAAGGGCGGCATTATGAAAAAGTTGAACCTGTATTTTATATGCATGCTTGTAAGTTTCATACTCTCTTTCATCTTTCCGCGCTATTTCATCCAGTTACTGGTGGCTACTATAATTTGTGGGGCAAAATGGATAATCGACGCCAAGAGTACCCGCATGCTCGTCATGATATACGACGCCTGGAAGAAAGGCGGCGAGAAAGAGGCCTCGAAAATCCTCGAAAACCTCAAAAACAGGCTCTAAAGATAAAATCTTATCCACAATAGCAAAGCACCCTTACCTGTCCGCCGACCTGTCCTACGAAACATAGGCGAAGGATTAAAGAGTGTTCTGCTTATCCACACCCCTCGTTCCCGATATTCCCAAAATATTCCCAAAATAAAAAAAATCGAAAATAGTTGCAAGAATTTTAGGCTTTTTTACGTCTTTATATATAGGGGAGGTGATACGCATGGAAAAGCTGAAAATGGAGGTTTCGCGACTCCACAAGCTCGACGGCGAAGGCGCCATAAAGGCCTTCTGCGACATTAACCTACTTGACTCGTTCGTGATCAAGGGGCTCAAGGTCGTGGAAGGAAAGGAGGGGCTCTTCGTCGGCATGCCAAGCGAGCCAGGCAAGGACGGTAAGTGGTATAACACGTTCATGCCGCTCAATAAGGAAGTCCGCGAGACGCTCGACAGGGTGGTCCTGGAGGCGTACGCGGGTTAAGGCAGGAGAGAAGGTCATGTGGGCCAGAGATAGAATTATCTTGGGAAAGATCGGCGAATGCCGCGCGATCGATTTTCTTAAAGGAAAGGGTTATAGGATAATCGAAAGAAACTATAAGACGCCTTTGGGAGAGATAGACGCGGTCGCGGATGAAGGCGGTGTTATCGTCTTCGTCGAAACGAAGACCAGGATATCCTCTTTCTTTGGCCCACCCTGTCTTTCCGTCACCTGGAGGAAAAGAAAGAAACTAATTAAGAATGCCCTTTGCTATCTGGCAAGACACGCCTTCCTGAACCGGGCATGGAGGATAGATGTCGTATCGGTTAAGATGCGCGACAATTACAGGGTTGAATATATAGAAGTCATAAAAAACGCCGTTGAAGATGAAGGAGAGATCTCTAGCTTCGCCTGAAATGCGCCCAAAGGGCGCATTTCATGGCTTGCTCGAGATCAAATTTACTTCGTAAATTTGAAGGAGATTGAAATGGGCATAGCAAAAATATTTTCAAGTTGCGTTATTGGCATCGATGCATACGAGGTCGAAGTGGAAACAGACATATCCGAAGGGCTACCGGCATTCCACATAGTAGGGCTGCCTGACATGGCTATAAAGGAATCGAGGGACAGAATAAAATCCGCCATAAAAAATTCGGGCTTTGTATTTCCGATGAAGAAGATAACGGTAAATCTGGCGCCCGCCAATATAAAGAAGGAGGGCTCGTGTTTTGATCTGCCGATCGCGCTTTCCATACTTGCCGCATCGGGCCTCATAGACTATAGCCGGTTTTCGGAACATATCTTTTGCGGCGAGTTGTCGCTTGACGGAAAGTTAAAGGCCGTGAACGGTATGCTGCCCACCGCCATGTCTATGGACAAGATGGATAAGAAGAATCTCATCATACCTAAAAATAACGCTTTTGAAGCGGGTGTGGTGAAAGGCATAGCGGTTTATCCTGTCGGTTCTCTAAAAGAGGTCCTCGACTTTTTAAATAATCATGTGGATATAAAACCTGCCAGGTCGAGTCCCGAGATCGCTCTCGGCGCCGGAAGAAAGGCCAGGCACAGGATAGATTTTTCGGACGTCAAGGGCCAGGAACACGTCAAGCGCGGCCTCGAGGTGGCCGCAAGCGGTTCTCACAACGTCCTCTTGATCGGCCCGCCCGGCGCGGGAAAGAGTATGCTGGCGAAACGAATGGCTACCATACTTTCGGATATGACAGTTGAGGAGTCGCTGGAAACTTCCAAGGTTCACAGCGTTGCCGGGCTACTACTCCCCAATAAAGGACTGGTAAGGGCCAGGCCTTTCAGGGCACCCCACCACACGATATCGGACGAGGCGCTCGTGGGCGGAGGTTCCAATCCGTTTCCCGGAGAGATAAGTCTGGCGCAAAACGGTGTCCTGTTTCTTGACGAACTACCGGAATTCAAAAGAAATGTCCTTGAGGTATTAAGGCAGCCCCTGGAAGACGGCTGCATTACTATATCCAGGGTCGCGAACAAGATTACCTACCCGTCAAAGTTTATGCTTGTCGCCGCTATGAACCCCTGCCCGTGCGGATATTTCACCGATCCTAAAAGGCAGTGCCAGTGCACCCCTTATAATATACAAAGATACCTGTCAAAAATATCAGGCCCCCTTCTGGACAGGATAGACATACATCTTGAAGTCCCGCGGCTTAATGTGGAGACCTTGAGCGACAAGCGCCGCGGCGAACCGTCTGAGGAGATCAGAAAACGCGTCGACAGGGCCCGCTTGGTCCAAAAAGAGCGCTATAAAGATGACGGTATAATATTCAACGCTCACCTTGAATCTAAAGAACTGGAAAAGTACTGCCTGATGGATAAGGAGAGCGAGGAGCTCTTGAAGCTTGCGATACTTGAGCTCGGGATATCCGCAAGGGCATATGACAAGATATTACGGATATCCCGGACGATCGCGGACCTGGACGGTAAAGAGACGATCGAGGCGCATCACATCTCGGAGGCTATCAGTTATAGAAGCCTCGACAGGAACCTCTGGGGATAAGCCCCAAAAGTGACAGTCACTTTTGGGGCAAAAAGTGACAGTCACTTTTATACTTTTATAACTTTTACACTTTTCGCTTTTAAACTAAATTTTGGGGAGGGGTTGATATGCCAAGAATCGCGCGTTTTATAGAAGAAAAGGGATTTTACCATATTATATCTCGTTCATTAAATGACGCATATATATTGAAAGACAGTAAAGATTTTCTCTATTTTTTAAAACTTATTAGCGAAGCGAAAAAACAATATCCCTTCTATCTCTTCCATTATGTAATTATGAACACCCATTTCCATTTCATAGTAAAGGCACTTTCTCATGAGTTACTTTCAAAGGGACTAGCCTATATAAAATGGTCTTACACATTTTGGTGTAAAAAAAGACATGGATGGAAAGGTCCCTTGTGGCGGGAAAGGTACACAAGCATTCCTATCGAAAACGAAAATTATTTATATAATTGTGGTATGTATATAGAATACAACCCGGTTAGGGCAAAAATGTGTACTAATCCTGCGGATTATAAATTTAGTAGCTGCCAAAAATACTATTTGGGTTTAAACAATGACCTTTTAGATAATTACGAGGTGGGGCTTTACTCTAATCAGTATAATTTAATTAACTATCGGTCGGATATGGCTAAGAATATGTTTAGCCGTTCCCTCGCTATTGGTTCCACCGTCTTCATCAACAAACTGGTCCGAAATGGGTGTCCCAAAAAGCCAAAAAAGTGACTGTCACTTTTGGCCGTTACTCGCCGCGAATACGCTTCGCCTCTTTATCCAAAGCGTCGGCGTCTCTCGTCCTGCCCATGGCCCTGTAGACCTTGGCCAACTGCTCGGAAACATCGGCCACGTGAGGGTGGTCCTTAAGCATCTTCTTGTCCATCGCCAACGCGCTCTTGTAAGAGGAAACGGCCTGGCTGTATTTGCCCTGAAGATAGTAGACCTCACCGAGCCTGGCTCGCGCCCTGGAGATGTAGGGATGGTCCTCAAGGTATGTCCTTTCGCATATCTCGACGTCCTGCTTGCAAAGGCTTTCAGCTTTTGTATATTTTTTCCCGACCAGATAAAGGTCGTAGAGTTTTTCTATTATCTCCGACATCCTGGTGTCATATTTGCCGTATGCCGCTTCCCGTATCCTCAGCGCCTCTTCATAAGGGATTTCCGCCTCTATAAATTTTCCCTGAAAATAATACAACTCGCCCATGTCGAAGAAGGCGTCCGATAAGGGTATACTGTTAACCTCCGGCGTATGTTCATAGATCTTTATCGCCTCTTTGTAATTGATCTCCGCTTCTTCATACTTGGCTTGCTGAAAATAGAGCTTTCCCATGCTGTGCAGCACGGCTGCCACCGCAGGATGTTCGTGGCCGTATTTTTTTTCATATATGTCCCTGGACTGTCTGTATAGGGCAAACGCATCCTCGTACTTGCTCTGCGCCGCGCTTAATAACGCCAGATTCTCGATCGCAGCCGCGACATGAGGATCATCATTTCCGTATGTCTCTTCAGCTGTCTTACGCGCTTCCAAGCCTGCCATAAGGGCCTCCTGATACCTGCCCTGGGAATAATAATCATTGAATTGGGTGTTCAGTTCCTCCAGAGATGCCGCCGACGCCATTGGGATCATGGCTAAAGATCCTGCCAAAAATATCATACCGCCTATGGCTAAAAATTTTCTCATATTGGCGCCCTCCTTTTAGTTGTGTCCTTATTTATACACGCTTTATTTTAGCCCTTATCGACATGAAAAGCAACAGTAATATCAGGCCAATCGATAAATAAGCGAACGCATCGCCGTATCTGACATATAATGTCATGGCGCGCGATAATGTTATGTCGCGCGTCTTATGGCCTTCCACAAACGTATCCGCGCCTGCCTTCTCGACCTTCGCGGTTATCCGCCCCTTCTGGTCTATGAAACACGAAACACCCGTGTTCGCGGCCCGTATGACATTGACCCTGGCCTCCACCGCGCGGAAGACAGATGCCTGGCAATGCTGGTAAGGGGCCGCTGTCTTAAGGAACCATGCATCATTCGTCATATTGACCAAAAATAAAGCGCCGTTTTTCACCGACTCCCTTGCAATCTCCGGAAAAATATCCTCAAAACATATTAGACAAGAGAACTTCACCTTCTTGACAAGACGCCGTATGACAACATCGCTTTTAGAAAAGCGCGTAATATTAAATTTGAAGAGCGTAAATTCCTTACCCTTAGAGAAATCGCCTATGGGTATCGGGGCGAATTTCTCGACAAATGACAACTGTTTTTTAAAAGGCACATATTCGCCGAACGGGACGAGGTGCACTTTATCGTAAATAGCCGCTACATCACCGTCGCCGGACAAGAGGATGGCGCTATTGTAATAGGCACCTATTTCATCATCATACCTGGCCGCGCCGACCAATAAAGGTACGCCCGTCTCTTTAGAGAGCGACGTTACGGTCTGGTATATATCTTTTTCGTTAAAGAACCCGGGCAGGGCGCTTTCGGGCCAGATTATGAGGTCCGGTTTTTCAGACGCAGCCTCCCTGGTAAGGCTTACGTACTTATCCAATATGTAAGACCTTAAACTGGAATCCCATTTTTTGTCCTGGGATATGTTGCCCTGTATTACAGAGACCCTTATCGCGTCACCGACAAATATATTTTTTAACCGGAAATATCCGTAATAAAGACTCAGAAAAAGGCACAGACCCGCCATAAGGACGGGGACATACCTGCCCTTATCCCGTCTTTTCCCGCTTCTCAGCGAGGACATGATAAATTGATAAATGCAGAAATTTACCATGACCACAATAAACGAGACGCCCCACGGACCCGTTATATCCGCGATCTGTATAACAGGAAGATTAAGATACTGGGAATAACCCAGGAGCGCCCAGCCGAAACCCGTCAATAGATGCGAGCGGAGGTATTCGGCGGCCACCCATGCGGCCGGCACGCCAATCAAGAGCACCATCCTCTCTGTGCTCTGTAATTTGTTCTCTGTGTTCTTGAGTAATATAGACGCTATTGCTCCAAACAGTCCAAAGTAAAAAGCCAGATACACTACCACCGCTATCATACCGGGCAGCGTTACGTGAACAAGCCACCAGATAGTGCCCAGAAATAATAAGGCCCCGGAGATGTACGATAATAAAAAAGCATTGATCGGCCTACGGCCGTCTATAGCGAAGAATAAAGGCATGAGGGCTACCCACGCGAGGATCTCAATATTAAAAGGCGGGAATGACAGGATTAATAATAGGGCAGAGGATAGAGAAGAGAGAAGGGCTCTCATTTTCCGCAACACTTCTTATACTTCTTCCCGCTTCCGCAGGGGCAGGGGTCGTTGCGCCCGACCTTAGGCTCCTCCCGCTTATAGGGCGCCTGTTTGGGCGGCGGGAGCTGGCCGTCGTATTCGGCGCTGGCGCCTTCGGCCTCGGGCTGGGCCGCCGGAACGTGCTGAAACTGGACAGTCTCGTCATGACGCATCTCCTGGCGCGATGAATCAAATATCTTTTTTGGCGCCTCAATGCTCGCCGCCTTTATTTTGAAGAGGAACTCGAGCGTCTCCTCTTTCACCATGCAGACCATTTCGGTGAACATATCGTATGCCTCGTGCTGGTATTCCACCAGCGGATCGCGCTGGCCGTACGCCCTCAGGCCTATGCCTTCTCTCAAGTTATCCATCGCGTAAAGATGGTCCTTCCACTTCGTGTCGACGACCTGAAGAAGTATCATCCTCTCGAGGTGACGCATCATATCGCTGCCCAGAGAGGCCTCTTTTGCCTCATAGGCCTTCTTCAAGACCTCAAGGATGGTTTCCCTTATATCGTCCCTATTCTTCTCTTCCAGTACAAGCCCGGATATCCTGCACGAAAAATGCGACTCGAAATACTGGCTTAAGCCTTTGAAATCCCATTTGTCAAAAGACAGCCGTTCATCAAGATAGACGGCGAGGGCTTCGTCCGACACTTCTTCCATTATCTCAAGCATGTACCTTTTAAGGTCCTCGCCCAGAAGTACCCTCTTTCTCTCGTCGTATATGACCTCACGCTGCCTGTTCATGACGTTATCGTATTCGAGGAGATGCTTTCTTATCTCGAAGTTATGCTGTTCCACCCTCTTCTGGGCCGTCTCTATCGCCTTACTTATGAAGGGGTGCTGGATCTCCTGTCCTTCCTCCATCCCGAGACGGTCCATGATGACCTTTATCTTCTCGGACCCGAATATCCTCATGAGGTCATCCTCAAGCGACAGGTAGAACCTGCTCGAACCCGGGTCTCCCTGGCGGCCGGACCTCCCGCGCAGCTGATTATCTATACGCCTCGATTCGTGCCTCTCGGTCCCTATTATATGAAGCCCGCCCTTCTTGGCGACGCCTTCGCCCAATACTATATCCGTTCCCCTGCCCGCCATGTTCGTCGCTATCGTCACCGTATACGGTTGCCCCGCCTTGGCCACTATCTCCGCCTCCATTTCATGATACTTGGCATTCAGGACATGGTGCGGTATGCCCGTCCTTTTAAGCGCGGCGGATAATTTTTCGGACTTGTCTATGGATATCGTCCCTACGAGGACCGGCCTGGCGGCCTTATTGAGTTCTGCTATCTCCATGCACACGGCGTTCGTCTTTTCACGCTCCGTCTTATATATGACGTCCGGATAGTTCGTCCTTATGAGCGGCCTGTTAGTGGGGATTACCACCACATCCAGTCCGTATATCTTCTGGAACTCTACCGCCTCGGTTTCGGCGGTGCCCGTCATGCCGGAAAGTTTTCTATACATCCTGAAGAGATTCTGAAAGGTTATGGTCGCCAGCGTCTGGTTCTCCCTTTCGATACGTACGCCCTCCTTAGCCTCAACCGCCTGGTGAAGGCCGTCTGACCAACGCCTTCCGGGCATGAGGCGGCCGGTGAATTCGTCGACTATCACGACCTCGCCGTCCTTGATGACGTAGTCGACGTCCAGGTGATAATGCTCATGCGCCCTTATCGCCTGATTGATATGATGCACCCATTCCGCCTGGATGTCGTCGTACAGGTTCTTGACACCGATCAATTCCTGGCATTTCACGATACCCTCTTCCGTCAGGTTCACCGTGTGATTCTTCTCGTTGAAGACATAGTCGATGCCTTTCTCTATATCGAACCCCTTGTGCTTGGCCGCTATCTCTTCCGCATCGGTTATCTTCTTTCCCTTTAGACGCGGGATTATCTTATTTATTATATAATATTTTTCCGTGGATTCTTCGGCGGGCCCGGATATGATTAAAGGCGTTCTCGCCTCGTCTATTAGGATACTGTCGACCTCGTCGACTATAGCGTAGTTCATGGGCCGCTGCATCACCATTTCTTCCTTGCGCACCACCATGTTGTCCCTTAAATAATCGAACCCGAATTCGTTGTTCGTGCCGTAAGTTATGTCGCAGTTATAGGCCTTCTGCCTTTCGGCTGGGTCCATATCATGCTGTATGACGCCTATGGAAAGCCCCAGAAATTCATAGACGGGCCCCATCCATTTCCTGTCCCTATTCGCCAGATAGTCGTTCACCGTGACGACATGCACGCCTTCGCCCGTCAGGGCATTCAGGTAAACTGGCAGGGTCGCGACGAGCGTCTTGCCTTCACCTGTCGCCATCTCAGCTATCTTGCCCTGGTGGAGCACCATGCCGCCCATGAGCTGAGAATCAAAATGGCGCATGTTTATCGTCCTCTTGGACGCCTCTCTCACTACAGCGAACGCCTCCGGCAGTATGGGTTTGAATATCTCGTTTTTGAGGTCTCGCGCGCGCCTCTTCAATTTCTCCTTCTCATCCGGAGATGTCGCGCCCTTGAAAAGGTCGTCAAACTCATCGAGCCTGGATTTTATATCCTTGTAATTCTTCAGCGCCCTTTCCTTGAACTCGTCCGTCTTCGCCTTTAGCTCGGAGTCGGAGAGCCTGGAGAGGGCCGGCTCAAAGGAATTTATGGCAAGAACGACAGGCCTTAAGAGTTTAAGCGCCCTCTCATTCTGCGTACCCATTATCTTCTTTAAAACATAACCTATCATTTTTTCAGTTTTGACTTTTTACTTTTTTAAGATACGCTTCTATCAATTCGTCCAGCTCGCCGTCCAGAACTGCGTCCGCGTTCGATGTCTCATAATCCGTCCTGTGGTCCTTCACCATGGAATACGGGTGGAGGACATAAGACCTGATCTGGCTCCCCCATGCTATCTCTTTCTTTGAATCATACGCGTTCTGGCTCTCCGACTGCCTCTTCCTCTCCTCCAGCTCATAGAGCTTGCCTTTAAGCATCTTCATCGCCATAGCCTTATTCTTGAATTGCGACCTCTCGTTCTGGCACTGGGTGATTATGCCCGTCGGCACGTGCGTTATCCTCACGGCGGATTCCGTCTTATTGACATGCTGCCCGCCCTTGCCTCCCGCCCTGTAAGTATCTATCCTGAGGTCCGCTTCTTTCACGTCTATATTTATATCATCCATTATCTCGGGTATGACGTCGCAGGAAGCGAATGAGGTATGCCGCCTCTTGTTGGAGTCGAACGGCGATATCCTGACCAGCCTGTGGACGCCGGACTCTCCCTTTAAATAACCATAGGCATAATCGCCTTTTACGATGAATGTGACATTCTTGACTCCCGCCTCCTCGCCCTGCAGGTAGTCGAGCCTCTCCGTGGAATACCCCTTCGCTTCGGCCCACTTGGTGTACATCCGAAGCAACATGCCGGCCCAATCGCAGGACTCTGTCCCTCCGGCGCCGGCATTTATGCTCAATATGGCGCTCGTCCGGTCCGCCCTGCCGCTCATCATGCTCTTGAATTCCAGCTCTTCGAAGGCCTTCCGCAATTTCAGGGCCTCGGCCCTTAAATGTTCGATGGACCTGGCATCGCCCGCTTCTATTATCCCCACGAGTTCAGCCAGCTCGCTGAAGGCCCTTTCTATCTTCATGAACGGCTCTATCGTGAACTTCAGTCCTTTAAGTTCCCTTATGATGTCATTGGCCCTCTCCTGGTTGCCCCAGAAATCCGGTTTGGCTATCTCGGCTTCAAGGCGCGATATCTCCTTACGCTTTCTGTCGGCGTCAAAGATACCCCCTTAAGCCGTCCAGCTTCTCCCGTATGACCTTGAATTCTTCCTTAAGCTCATCCAGCATATCAATATTTTCCTTTAGAGTATTATAACAGCACAGGCGCGTCTTCGTCAATCCCTGAGGAATCCTTCCCGTCTTAATAGGGCGCGTTTTGCCTTAACTCCCCGCGCGAACCCGCCTATGGAGCCATCGCTCCTTATGACCCTGTGGCAGGGGACTATTCCGGTGAAGGGATTTTTATTGAGGGAATTTCCTACCGCGCGGTATGCGCGGGGCCTGCCTATCCTAACGGCGACCCATCCGTACGTGCGCGTCTTGCCGCAAGGTATCTTCGCGACCGTCCTGTAGACCTTTCTATCGAACGCCGTGATAGGGGCGTTATTTAAAATGTTCGATAATCGCCCGGGCCGTTTTTTCATTCATGCCCCGCACATTAATGAGCTCTTCCTTCTGGGCCTTCCTCATATCCTCCACTGATCCAAAATGCGAGATGAGCGCACGCCTTCTCTTAGGGCCTATCCCCTCTATACTATCGAGTTCGGAGCAGACGGCGTGTTTCCGCATGAGTGCTTTATGGTAGCCTATGGCGAACCTGTGGGCCTCGTCTCTTATCCTCTTTAGAAGGTTGAGCGCCTTCGAATCTTCCGGCAGCACGATGGCCGGCTTATCCCTGACATATAGATGCTCAAATTCCTTTGCTATGGCGACTACGGGAAGACGCATGCCAAGCGCGTCCAGTTCCTCAAGCGCCGAGGCGAGATGCCCTTTTCCGCCGTCGATAAGTATGAGGTCCGGCGCCTTTCTATGTTCTTTCAAAACGCGAGCGTATCGCCTGCGAACTATTTCCTTTATCATGGCGTAGTCGTCTATCGAAGCGACCGTCTTTATCTTGAAACGCTTGTAAGCGCTTTTTTTGGG
>CAZPYQ010000033.1:0-12787 GCA_964590585.1 uncultured Planctomycetia bacterium
CGTTATGGTCGCCCCGGTCACCGCGTCTATGTCTTTAAGCGACAACGAGACGGCGCTTTTACCCCTGAATTGCCTCAAAAACCACGGGCTCTTTTCGCCCGGTTTCACCTCGCCTATCCTGGCGCCCAGGCCCGGCGTCTCCTGCTGGTCGAGGACCTCGACGCCTTCTATGACGCCGGCGGGGTTTATCCCCACCATCATGTGGATGTAACCGCTGTATCCCATGCCCGCGGTCTTGACGCAGTATCCCACGAGTTTCTTATCCTTATAACCCTCGTAATACTCTATCCCGTCGATTTTCTTATCAACGAATTCGTCCGCTTCCGGCAGTATCATCTCCAGCGCCGCCTTCTCTTCCTCCCTGGCGCGGGAGTCTATCTCGGGTTTCGTGACTTTATATGTGAACGCGAGCACGCCTGACGCTAAAAAACAGATAGAGGCCAGTATTATGCCGAATTTGGTCATCTGGTTCATGTCGGGGTTCCTTCTTTTAAGCCGAACCAACGCGGTTTCGTATAATGGTCTATGATAGGTGTGGCGGCGTTCATTATGAGGATGGAATACGAAACGCCTTCGGGGTAGCCGCTGAAGCGGCGTATCAAAAATGTGAGGATGCCGCACCCTAGCCCGAATATCATTTTTCCTTTACGGCTGAGCGGCGTGGTCACGTAGTCCGTCGCCATGAAGAAGGCCCCGAGTATGAGCCCGCCGTTCAATATGAAGAATAAGGCGTCTCCTTTAAAAAGCCCTCCCTGGCCGTTCATGGCCCAGCTTAAAACCCCCACGGTAGAGATATACACAAAAGGGGCATGCCATGTTATGTAGCGTTTTATAAGCAAAAATGCCGCGCCCAGAAGAAGCGCTATTATGCAGACCTCTCCTATGCAGCCGGGCCTCGCCCCGGCAAGGAGGTCCCATGAAGAAAAACTTTTGATGAGCCCGAACTCGCCTTGTTTAAAGAGCCCTAAGGGCGAGGCGCTCGAGACCGCGTCGACATTCCATCGCGGGTTCTGCCAGGTCGTCATGTAGATGGGCCACGATACCATGAGGAAGGCCCTGCCTATAAGCGCCGGATTGAATACATTATGCCCCAGGCCGCCGAAGGCCTGCTTTCCTATGGCGATGGCGAAGAATGCCCCGACAGCGGGGAGCCAAAGCGGCACGCCCGGCGGGACGTTATATGCCAGGAGTAGACCCGTTATTACAGCACTTCCGTCCATGACCGTTATGGCTCTCTGCCTTAAGGCCTGAATGGCGGCCTCCGCGGCGAGGGCGCTGGCGACGGACACTATGATGACATATAAAGCGTTAAGGCCGAATATGAATACGCCCGCGGCCCCGGCCGGCAAAAGGGCAAATATTACCGTCCACATGATATTCGGAGTAGTCCTCCCGGACTTTATGTGAGGCGATATGGTTACCTTGAGCGGATCCATGGTATTCCCTTTTTTATACTACCGTTTAGGGATAGACGCCTTCCCGAATTTTATATAATCCACCAGCGGTATCTTCGCCGGGCATTCGTACGCGCAGGCGCCGCACTCTACGCATTGCGTGATACCGAGCTCTTTCGCCTCGGCCCATCTCGACTTCTTTACGAGGTTGGCCAGCGTCGTAGGCGCAAGGAGGGCCGGACACACCTCCAGGCACTTGGCGCATCTTATGCAGACGCCCTCTTTGTATTGGGCGACGTCGTCTTTCGCCAGAAAGAGTATGCCGCTCGTCCCCTTTATCACGGGGACATCCATCGTATATTGGGCGATGCCCATCATGGGGCCTCCGAATATGACCCGTCCGGGAGAGGCGATAAACGGGCCTATATCACTCAAAAGGTCCGATGCGAGGGTCCCTATCCTGACGGACAGGTTCACCGGCTCGCTTACGCAGTCTCCCGATATAGTGATAGGCCTTTCGATAAGCGGACGGCCCAGATAGACGGCTTCATAAACGGCGTACGCCGTACCGGCATTCTGGACGACGCATCCGACATCCATCGGAAGCCCTCCGGCCGGCACGATACGGTTCAATGCGCTCTTTATGAGCGACTTCTCGGCGCCCTGGGGATACTTAGTCGGTAGACTGATGACGCGTACGGTGTACGGTGTACGGCGTACGGCGTCTTTCATAGCCGCGATTGCGTTCGGTTTATTGTCTTCGATTGCGATATAGGCCTTATCCGCGCCAAGGATCCTTGATATGACCCTGAGCCCTTTTATCATCTCTTCGGATTTTTCTATCATGAGCCGTTCATCGCAGGTGAGATACGGTTCGCACTCGGCGCCGTTCAATATGACCGAATCTATCTTCTTGCCCTTTGGCGGAGAGAGTTTCACGTGCGTCGGGAACGCCGCCCCGCCCAGGCCGACTATGCCTGAGTTTTTTATCGTCTCCAGAAGCGCCTCTTTGGGCAACGCCTTTATATCTTCATCCTTAAAGGCGCCTGGCGGGGCATCCTCTTCTTTTATGGTGCCATCATTCTCTATCACCGCGGCAAGAGACCTACCGAGCACGGGGTGAGGCATCTGCGCTATCTTCGCGACCCTGCCGGAGATGGACGAATGGACGGGGCTTGATATGAAGGCCGCGGCCTTTCCGATCAAGGTACCCTTTTTAACGATGTCGCCTACGGCCACAGCCGGTTCGCAGGGCGCTCCGGTGTGTTGCGATAAAGGTATTACGACTCGTTTCGGGATTCGGGCCGGCCTTATCGGCTTTGAGGACGTATTCTTATATCCTGGCGGATGCACGCCCCCGTAAAATGTCTTTATAAGCATATTATATTATTCCGGGTTGCATTTGAGATTATTTTATACTAAAAGCGGTAAAATTATTATACACTAAAAACCCCTCTTGTCAAAAACTTATTGACACGCGCGCTATGTTGTATTATCTTAAGAGCTGACAAATAAAGAGGAGCGTCATTAAGATGCCGGAAGCCAAATTGCATTGCTGCGAAACCTGCCAGGTATACTGGACCTGCGAGACCAAGTGGTACAGGGGAGAGCGGAAAGAGGAAAATGTGTGCTGCCCCGTATGCAACTACTACAGGGTCTGCCTGGACAAGTTGAAAAAAGGCGAGACGGTCTCTAATCCCCGATAGGCCTTCTCTTCATCTCCAATATCAAGGCGCCTATCCCGAAAAGGGCAAAAGCCGCTCCGCACCATACCAGTATCCAGCCTTTATCTGCATATCTACTCAGTAGCCCCGTCAAAAACATGAATACCAGAAAGGCGAGGTGTATCACCGCCTCGAGGGAGCTGAAGACCTTTCCCCTTATATCGTCGGGCATCACTTCATGGGCCAGGGTATTTGCAGAAACCATTATGGGACTGGCGCAAAGCCCCATCACGAACGCGAGGATACCGCCGGACATTATAGACGGGTGGCTCTTTATGCCGGCCGTGAATAGCACCACCGCCATGCCTGTCGCCACGAAACTTAAGGATATGGACCTCTTCTTTGAAATCTTTTGCGCGAACCTGCCATACAGGACGGTCCCCAGGAAGAGTCCGATAATAAGATAGAGCATGATAAAGCTTAGATCCCTGGTGGCGTTTCCGAAGACCTCCTGGACATAGGTTATGCTGACGCAGTAGACCGCCCCTATGCCCGCCATGAGGAAAGAGAAGACGCTTAAGATAAACCTCATATCGCCGTACCTGAACATGAACTTGATCCCGTCTTTTATCTCCGCGAAGATGGATTTTCGTATCGACTCCTCTATGGCCTTAGTCGCCTCTATCAGGTCCTGTTTTATATGTGAAAGAGGTTGTTTCTTCGCTATCATGCCCATCAGCGCGGCCGAAACGAAGAAACTTAAACTGTATATGAAAAATCCCCCCATCGCTCCTATGGATTTCATGTTGACGATGAGGCCCGCCACCACGACGCCTATGGCGGTGCCTATCATCTTCGTCGTGTCGGACAGGGAGTTCGCGATAAGAAGTTCCTTCTTCTCGACCAGTTCCGGTATTATGGCCATCCTGCTCGGTATGGAGAACCTCGCCACCGAATATATTAGAAAGATAATAAAATATATGGGCAGCATCTTGTTTAAGATTATAAAAAACGGTATGAACAAGGCGAGAAGCCCCCTGGCAAGATCCGACGCTATCATGAGCTCGCGTTTATCCAATCTATCGACCCACGCGCCCGCGATGGGCCCTATGACGAATACCGGGATTATGGTGAAGGAGAGGACCTTCGCCAGCGCCATGGCCGAACCGGGCGCCGTGTGATAGACGAGCGCTATGAGTGCCATCTGGCTCAAGCGGTCGCCGAAGTTGGCCACTACCTGGGCGACCCAGAGAAGCGTGAAGCTCTTATTCTTAAAGAGGACATCCCTGAACCGTACCATGCGGATATTATAACATAAAGGGACTGTCCCCGCTACTCTTCCTGAATAGCCAGACTTAGGGGACTGCCCCTATTGATGATAATTGCCCGGGCAAGAATGGCCTTACGCGCCGCTTGCGGGAAGCGCGCAAGCCATTCTTTATAGCCCGGGCAGATTACATCGCTGTCGCCAGAGCCATTTCGGCAACGATATAGGTATTCATATTCCTGTCTATATCTATCGCCTGGGCTGGCGGAAGTTCTATTAGAAGTTCTCCTTTTTTAAGGAGCTCTTTGAATTCATCCGGTTTCATCTTTTTATATTCCTCGATAAGCGCGGAGTCGCTCGACGAAACTCGGGCCAAGATCTCGAGAATATAATCAAAGTACTCTTTCTCCTTATCGTCTCTTCTCTCATTCTTTATGAGGTCGAGCGCAGCCAGGGCAAAGACGACGTGGCCTCCGAGGGACACATATGAGCCGTTCGTTTTGTCATAACGTTCACGAACTATTGTAACTATACCCAGCTCCGCGTCTTGCGTCATCATCTCTTTATTCATGCCCTCTACAAGGGTCTCATCTATATACGCGAGCGCGTTCGCATTTGTGATATTAGGGTTCGTCTTTAGAGCCGATCGAATAGCCCTTCTCAAATCTTTAAGAGTTCCGTCGTAGAGAGATACCCCCACATCCGTAAACCCTTCGCTGTTAAGCCAGTTTCTTATTATCCTTTCTATGCTCTGCGTGCGGGATTTTGCGAGCGCCGGACACGGTATGAATATAGTTCTCGACTCGCCGTCTTCCCATCTCCTAGCGTGCCTGGGTAACGCCGTCATGGAATCGTACAGCGGCTTCAAATAGGAATCGAACACCTCTCTGGCCCTTTCCAGGGCCTTTTCATCATCGTCGAACTCTCTTGCAAGCCGTGCTGTTACCGAAGACTCGAATTCCGCCTTCTCCGCCACCCCGCTCGAGGAGAGTCGGGTTTGATCAGGGTGTGGCCCTCTAAATGCCAAGGCGAGTATTTCTTCCTCAACCTCTTCCGTAATATAATATTTTCCAACAATTCTTTCATATTCTTTGACTGCGCGAGTTTTACTTTGCGCTATTTCTCCGAGCGCGTTGACAAGAGCGGTAAACTCTCCTCTGGCTTGTACCATTTCAATCAGTCTATTGGCTATCGCGGGCCGGCTATCGAGGGCGCCTATATCTTGGCGCATTGTCATATAATCTGACTGCTTTAATGCGGGCTTTTGTATGTAAGCACCTATCTCTTCCGGCTCAAGCGCATCGTTATCTGCGGGATTTTCCGTAAGTGGACGCCATATTGAAGGATATGTTAGCGTCTGCAGGCGCCTTAGGGCTTTTTCTAACCCGGCGAAGGAAGAATACCCTAATGCACGCGCGATAACTTCGTTCGTCCGGGTATCTTCTGATTGAAACTCTTCGACAATCTCTTTTTTGCTGGCTAATGTAAGCGCGCTTAATGGAACGGGGAAATCGCATAAATACTCATGCTCAGCGATACAACCACCTAAATGAAAGCGTAAACCCATATTAAGCAATGGTTCTGTTTCAAATTCCAGGATCAATCCGTTGTCGTACCCTTGAAATCCCCGTGTGGAAGCAAACCATTGTGAAACATACCATGAAAAAGAAAAATAATTCTCGATTCGTTTGGCGACGTCTCCGCTTACCGAAGCATCAACATACCCTCCGGACCGGAATATCATACCCTCTATATGGTCTCGAGTAGTCCCATGATATAGAATCTTATACTCAGAAATGTGAGGTATGAAACCGAAGGCCTCAAAATAAAGAATCGCCAACGGATTCGCCTCCATCTCTCGTATCAATTTATCGACCTGTCCCGGCTTCAGCCGAACAAACGAGGAGATGACCTCGATAAATTCGTCCGCTGTGTTGGAAAATTGCGCTAGTATCAACGCTCCATATTGACAATAGCGCTCAAGCCATATATCAGCATCATCCTCAGGCATGGATAAGACATGAGCCCAAATGAAGGGGGCAAAGTCTTCCTTGCCGGATGCGGCAAGTATCGTTGATACATTGTCAATCATCCCTGCGCTTATTTTTTCTATGCGGGCGCTCGTTTGATCGACATTGATGTCCAGATAGAGCCATAATCTGTAAGGATTGAAGAAATTACTCGAGTATTTGCTGAAGGGTGTATTGCCTGGCATCTCTGTAAAGCCGGGCATAAATAAGTTATCGCCTTCATCGTCTTCTACAAGCCATTCCAATATATGCGAGTTCTCCGAAAAGATATGGGAAAATGCCAGCTGCACCCTCTCGCTATCCCCCGACAATTCCCATATTACATACATATTGGAAAGGGCATTAAACCACCTCTGGAATGCCATTTCATTCCCCGATATTCTCATGGCCGCTAATACCGAAAATATCTCCGCGTCACCCCTGATAGCGGCGAGCACCCTTCTACCCTGTGCACCTATTACGCTACTGGGCTGGTCGCTCAACAAGTCAGCTGCTAACTCAAAGGTTTGCACATTTCCATGCGTCATCGCGTCTAAAAGCTGCTCAATTTCCAATACCGAGCTCACCAGGTCATATGTTTCTTTACCCCATATTTCTTGTGCCTCACGCGCGGTAAATCTTTCCCCGGTTTCTACCCGTTTCTTGGGCCTGCTTTTTCCGCTTGGAACAGGAGACCTTTTTTCCAGCGCAATATCGCTTGATTCCGCGTCTTTCGCTTCTCTTAAAGGCGGATTTAGGCTCGCTAAGAATGTCCTCTGACGACCGTCATTAAAATCTATCACGATCTTCCGGTCTGCCTCTTCTTCAATCACTGCGCTGACTATACCAGCGCCGAAATTGTTATGTCTCACACGATCTCCTGACTTGAAAGCGTGTGGCGCATCTACCGGCGCGGCGCTTGAGGAGGAGTTGTATTTTCCGCTTGACGACAGGCGGGATACCTCTTCTGGATGCTCATTATTTAGTCCGTAGTCGGTCTGCCCTGCAAACGGCTGACCCGGTTTAGGAGTAATCCGTAGTCCGTAGTTTGGATGGGATGATATCTTTCTGCTAAATGAGGCGCTGGCATCTTCTTCCTGTGCCGCTACCGCCGCATTGAGATCGAGTTCGTACATATTATTTTGTTTTGCGCTTGGTTTGAATCCTCGTTTGAGAAAGATACCAAGAGAACTCGACCCGTTATTAACCACTGTCCTAAAAATTCGGTAGCCTTCATTTGAAAGGTCGGAAATCGTTTTGTCAATAAGCGCCGAACCAATACCTTTTCCTTCATGGTCGTTTCGGACTGCAAATTCCGCTATGTATGCAACTTCCTGCCCGCCAAAACTCCTTGTTGTCCTGGCAAATCCTACAACCTCATTTGAAACCCGGCATACAATAAAATATTCATTTAGTCTAGCAATTAATTTATTAATTTCATCCGGCGTTAACCAGGCGGACCCATTGTTTGAAAGACGGCGTGATATATTACTAATGGCGTCTATATCCTCTTGCAGTGCGGGTTCGATCAAATACCCGCCGGTGGTTGCCATCCCGCTTGACGAGGCCCGGGTATGATCATCTGGCTTCTTCGCCTGCCTCAGATGCGACCTCGCAATCCATCTTACAGTTTCATCGGGATCGCCGCGATTCAGGGCTTCATATATATCCTGTAAATCTTCACCCACCATAGACGCTGTTGACGAAAGATTAATAATCGCATCCCTTCGTATTCTCGGGTCTTCGGACCGCAAGGCCTGGGCAAGGGAAAGAGGGCCGGCTTCAGGGTATCCATCAGCGATCTCTTCCCAGGAGAATTCCTCGAGTTCAACCCACCCTTTTTTTATTACACTCATTTTATCAAGCGCTCTAAGTCCATCGAGATCGATGTCGCCAACCGGCCTATATTGTATAAGGCCGCTTCCATGACAAGGCAGAACGTAATACATAGTTTCTCTATCTACGCTCCTCATAGCGGCACTCAAAATATCCGGAGGCGATGGTAGGGCCCAATCTGGCAAAGTCTCGGATGAGAGGTGGCTATGTATGTACATATCAAATTTAAACGCCTCGCCCGTGCTGCCGAAATCAACGACCTCCTCGTCGCCTCTACTTATAAGCCACTCGCCCGTAAACCTATTTCTTGCCAGCAATATCTCAAATGGTAAATTACCTTGCGATATCATCTTTAACTCTTTAACGGTGACCGGTTCTTTTAGCCTAAAAACCATGCCACGTTTGGCCTCGCGCATGAAGATATCCAACGCCTCATCGATCGTCTTTTCCTCAGGGCTGTATTTGTTATAAAATCGTTCTGATTCCATGCGCACAAATCTTTCAAATAGGCCGTCAAGACGTTCTTCCTGTTCGGGGGATAACACCCCGCCACTAGACGAAGACCGGGAGGCGCTTTTTCTGGCGATCGCCACGGATCTAAGCGCGTAGCCAAAGACCGCGCCGGCCTTTGGTGCATTTTGCGTATTCAGGCGTTCGAACCCTTTCATATCGTCTACCATCGCTTCTCTATCGCTTATAACAATACCTCCCTCGCCGAGCGCATCATCTACCGCGCGCATAAATTCCTCGTTTTCGTAGAGGTGCGTGGCGGCCTTTACTATGACTATCTGCATGCCTCCCTTCATCCTCTCCTCGATGCCTGAAGGATATATGTTTTGTTTCGTGAGGTCAATGCCTGAAGCGATAACAAGGGTCCTGTCCGCAGGCTGGGTGTTCTTATCGTGCGCCCATTTAAAATTGATGGCTATATGATTATCGCCTCTCGCCACGGCCGCGGCTATATCATCAATCCCGGTAGCGATCTCACCTCCCATGAGCGCTATCTCCGCTAATAAGGGGATCAATAGCCCCGCTTCATCCAACGCGCCCTGCGACATATAGCCGACGAGGCTCCTCATATTACCAAGTTCCAGGATCACCGATTTCCAATCATCAACTGTCAGGTCAAAGGTATAAGGCGCTATAAGGCCCTCCTGTGTCGTGAGGGTTACCCGGCGGGCGTCGGTTAAAATAAATGCCGTGGCCGCGTCAAAACCGGAAGCGGGATACCATACATCCTCCACCCCTTGCGGGAATTCTTTGTCTATAATCACGGCATTAAGGCGCCTTAGGTACTCTTCGGTCTCTTTTGACATAAGGGGCCGGGCCATTCTTAAGTCGCGCTCCGAAGGATGTACCTCTTCAAGCAATTCGGATATATACCTTTCAACTTCGCCGGCCGACTTCGGATTAACCCCCGAGAAATCCAGGCGCCCCTGGCCGCTCGACGATTCCCGTCTTGCCAAACCGGTGTGCGACTGCAAAAATTCTTCTATGTAGCGCATCTCCGCGGGGCGTAAGCCGGTCATTCGTTGGTAATTTCCGCATTCCATTAGCGCGTCGCTAAGTACCTTAATCCCTTTTATCTCTCCATAAACCTCAAGGAAGAGGTTGAAAAAGCCTCTCTTATCCGGCCAATATGTCCATGCCCAAGGCCTTACCGAAAGTTGTGTGCCGAGTATGAAACCGCCGGTTAATTGTATGGGGCCCTTGTCTTCGAAGATATCGTAAGACATTACGAGGTCCCGCGCGGAACCGAGAGGGCGCATGCTACCATAATCTATCGGGATAAAGGTCCATATTCCGTTATCGTTTCTAAACACTATATTGTTCCTTCTGGGATCATCCTGCACATAACCGGTATCTCTGGTAAAATTAAGCTGGGCCTTTATCGCTTCGCTATCGAGCTCAAAAATAAGCCCTCTTAATCTGTCCTCCCATTTTTTTAATACCCGCGCATCTCTGCCGGTTGCGGCGGCCGTTATCTCTTCTTCGTCCCTGTCGCTTAATAGGCCAAATTGTCTCAGCGCCTTCAGCCTTTTTTCTAATTTATCCGCGGGAACTTCCATTATAGATTTTTCCATGCCTGGTTCGCCTACCATACCGGTGATAGCCATAATCGCTTTGTCCAACTCGACTCCATCGTGCCAATTCAAACCAAAGACATGGTATCTCTTTGATGTCTTAAAACCTTCCGGATGCACCCTTTCGCAATTAATATCTACCTCTCCTCCCCATCTGTGCACCAGGGGGCTATCCGGTTTTTTGCCGATAATGGCTTTATAGATATTTGCCAGGGCGTCGGTCTCTGCGGCTATGATAAGAAGCGACCTTGTTTCGCCATCTTCAAAAACAAGCGATAATTCAAACAAGGTTTTATCACTCTGGCTTGAATATCTTTTGGCGGAGGCCTCTTTTGGTACGCGGCCCGACATATCGGGATAAATATTATCGACTGATCCCGGTATGAAATCCGGGTGGTTTACAAAAAGCGCGCTAATGATATCCTGATCATAATAGGCCAATCCCGTCATATCCAACCGGCAGGTGCGGCCTTCTATATCGACATCGATGACATCCCCGCTCGATGAGGCCCGACCGTAAGGCAATGTCATGGCAAATTCTTTTCTTACCTTCTGCCTTAGATACATGCGGACACCGTAGGAGGGTTCGTGGTTTAAAAATGCCTCCAGTCTTTGCATGAGACTTTCCATGGCGTCGTTCGTGCGCTCTACATATTCAAAAATGCCGTCTCTCTCAAGCACCGGCGCGGCGCTTACCATATCGGTATTGAGATCGGTAGCGTCATCCGTCGCGATGTAACCGCCCTCCTTCAGAAGCCCCGCTATCTGAGGCAGGTAATTGCCATAAAGAGACGGCGTGCCGTGGCCGGCCTTCTGGAGATATATGTCTATGCCGTGATTTCTTCTGGATATATCCTGCAATATATCTATGTATGAATCCGGATTTGTTATGTCCGCCGATATATATGTCACGGAATAGTCTTCTTCGCTTCTGCCGGGATATGCCCATTTGAAGTTTATGGTGACGGTCCTTCCGATTGCCTCTCCAACCGATATGGTGCCTGGATCAACCCCCAGGCACTTGAGTTCCAGTATAATCATCTTTGCGGCGTTCAAGCCCTCTGTAGAATACATGTAGCCCATGTGGTACTTGTTTCCTAAGTATCGCGATGACTCTTCTTCCAAAGAATTCCATGCCTTTGTCGTGGAGTACCATTTAAGGTCTTTTACGTTGGGAAGCGCGGTATTTATGAAGTACACTTCTCTGGCGTCCGTGGAAAGGAGGAATCCCGATATATCCGAACCCGCGCAGCCGTATATAGCGACCTTGCGCTCATGGCCAGGGTTCAATATGCCGCAGACGGCCATGTCATAATCCACGAGTTCCGCCGGCATCAATAGCTCAATCCCGCTCGATGAGGCGCGGGAGACAGCGGCCAGGAGCGCGGGCTCGGATATGCCTGGGCCGTCCGACTGGACCACATAAACTCCGGGAGGTATTGTTTCCGTATCTATACCTTTCCGCGTCTCGGGAGCGAAGGACAGGGCGCTTAAGCCCTCTTCACGGGCGAGCCGTGTCACACTGTCGTGGAGGTACCACCCGCTGCTATTTGGGTAGTACTCATTATCTATGACTACGACGGACATCATATCAAGCGAAATGCCGAGCCTTTCGGCCAATTCCCTGATTATCCTCTCGGCCGTTTCACCCTTGGTAACCGGCATTATGTTGATAGTCGCCCTGCCTCCGAAACTTATGTTATACCCGGCTTCTTTAAGCGCCGGGATAACTTTCAGGGCATCAATCAATTCTCCCTGTTTTCCGAACCACCCGTCATCGTCTCGCGATGAACCCCGCACCCCGTAAAGGGCGCATTTTAATATGCCGTTTTCAGAATCTACTATAAGATAGTCAGCGTCCTCGGAAACCTTCTGGTCATCGTCTATCACCTCGACTCCATGTATTCCATTCTCTCGTAAACATCGCAGGATGCCTTCCTGGAGGGACGTCAAATCAGGGACAGGTTTCGCGAAATGCGCCGCGCCGCAGTAGGGATAAGCGCCGAGGCGGCTTGAATCAAAGGAGGGGTCGACCGATGCGACAGGTCCTAATATTCTATCATTTATGTCCGGCGGGCCCCTCGCTGTCAGGGCCGCTATATCCGTATCGCTCCTTTTAAGAGCCTCCGTAATCAACCGGGCTATCTCGATAGTTATGGGTTCAGTGCTATTTTCCGAAACGCTGTGGTCAAGGTCCAGGATGAAGAGAAGGTGCTTACCCTTTCTGGCGGCGTCTTCCATGAACCGGGCTATATACCCCTTGGCTTCCCCGAGAGTGATTACATTTTTACCCGGCGCCTCTATGCCGCTTGATGAGGGGCGGACTGCATTCATAAAATCCATAAGAACCCTTCCCTTAAGCTCTAACTCTTCGATGTCGGTTATCCGGGTAAAGGTTACCCAAAATGACCGTATCTTTCTAAACCGCTCTTTTAAATCAGGCGACAGGTCGCTTTTCACTAAAGCCTGTAAGGCCAGCAAGGCCCCTTCTTCCTGTCGGAATCGCCTTAGATAAGGAAGATATCTATTATAC
>CAZPYQ010000034.1:0-12333 GCA_964590585.1 uncultured Planctomycetia bacterium
CAGCGGAAGTTCGTCCATCAGGCCCATGCCGCCATGGATCTGGATCGCCTCGTCCGCGATCATCGCAAGCGCTTCGGTCGCCTTGAGCTTGGCCATGCTCATGTCGGCCTCGGTCACCTGGCCCGCATCGTATTTCCACGCCGCAGCCCAGGTCAGAAGCTCGGCCGCGCGCAATTCGGTCGCCATGTCGGCAAGCATCCATTGTATCCCCTGAAAACTCGATATCGCCTGCCCGAACTGCCTGCGCGTCTTGGCGTAGTCTACCGCCAGGTCCAGCGCCCCCTGGGCGATGCCGACGGCCTGCGCCGCGACGCCCGGCCTGGAACTGTCGAATGTCTTCATGGCGACTATGAACCCCATGCCCTCCCTGGAGAGGAGGTTCTCCTTCGGGATCCGGCAATCGGTGAATATTACCTCCCTCGTGGCGGAGGCGCGGATGCCGAGCTTCTTCTCTTTTTTGCCGAAGTCCATCCCCCTGGTCCCTTTTTCCACTATAAACGCGCTCGCGCCCCTCGCGCCCTTCGTCTTATCGGTCATGGCTATGACCGTGTATATCTCGGCCTCGCCCGCGTTCGTTATCCACTGCTTCGTGCCGTTTAGGATATAATGGTCGCCTTCTTTTTTCGCGGTCGTCTTTATACTGCCCGCGTCGGAACCCGCTTCGGCCTCCGTGATGCAGAAAGAGGCGAGCCTATTACCCTTCGCTATGTCGGGCAGGTATTTTTTCTTCTGCTCCTCCGTCCCGAAGAGGAGTATCGGATATGTCCCGAGCGCCGTCGCCGCGAAACTTAAAGAGATAGCGCCGCACGCGCGGGATAACTCCTCCGTCGCTATGGCCAGTTCCATCGCCCCGCCGCCCAGGCCCCCGTAGGCCTCGGGTATGTATATGCCGAATATGTCGCTTGCGGCCATGATCTTGACTATCTCCCAGGCGAACTCCTCCGTCTCGTCATATTTCGCCGCGACGGGCCTTATCTTCTCCCTTGCTATCTGGCGCGCCAGGTCGCGTATCATTACCTGCTGTTCGTTGAATAGATAGTCCATTTCGTAGCCTCCATTATGACTTGTGACCGACGACTTGCTACTTGAATTTCCTCACTATGAGAGTCGCGTTATGCCCGCCGAACCCAAGCGAATTGGACATCACCGTTTTTATCTTCGCCGCGCGCGGTTTATTGGGCACATAATCCAGGTCGCAATCGGGGTCGGGGGTCTCGTAATTTATCGTCGGAGGGATGATGCCGTCCCTTATCGCGAGGGCGCATGCTATAAGCTCCACTCCGCCCGCGGCGCCCAAAAGGTGCGCGGTCACGGATTTCGTGGAACTTACGGGCATCTTCTTCACATGAGCGCCAAAGACCTTTTTTATGGCGAGGGTCTCTATCTTATCGTTGTATAAAGTCGACGTCCCGTGCGCGTTTATGTAATCGATATCTTCAGGCCTGATGCCGGCGTCTTTCAATGATGCCCGCATGCACCTTATGGCTCCGTCACCCTCGGGATCCGGCGCGGTCATGTGGTAAGCGTCCGCGCTCATCCCGTAACCTATGATTTCGCAATATATCGGGGCGTTCCTCTTTACGGCCCGCTCCATCTCTTCCAATATTACGACACCCGCGCCCTCGCCCATTACAAAACCGTCCCTATTCTTGTCGAAGGGCCTGGATGCCTTTTTGGGTTCATCGTTATGGGTGGAAAGCGCCTTCAGGGCGCAGAACCCCCCGAAACCCATGGGGGTAATGGCGGCCTCCGCCCCTCCGCAGGCCATGACGTCCGCGTCGCCCCTCTCTATTATCTTGAAGGCGTCGCCTATGGCGTGGTTACCCGTGGCGCAGGCCGTCGCTACGGCTGAATTAGGCCCCTTGAGGCCCAGGGTTATAGATATCTGGCCGGATGCCATGTTCACTATGAGCATCGGGATAAGGAAAGGGGTTATCCTGTCGGGCCCCTTCTCGGGGCCGAGTTTATAATATTGAAAGCACTCTATCTCTACGGTATGCAGCCCCCCTATGCCGGAACCGACAAAGACGCCTATGCGGCTTCTGTCCTCCTTATCCATATCGAGCCGGCTGTCCTCCAGGGCCATCTTACTCGCGGCGACACCGAACTGGACGAAACGGTCCATCCTCTTCGCCTCTTTTGGGGAGACGAAGCGGGACGGGTCAAAATCCCTTACCTCAGCCGCGACTTTGGAATCGAAATAGGTGGGGTCGAAACATTCGAGGCGCCTTACGCCGCTGGTTCCTTCGAGGAGTGACTTCCAGAAGATATCTTTCGTGCTGCCGACAGGCGAGATTACGCCGACGCCCGTGACTACAACGCGTCTTTTATTTGACATTATATATTCTTAAAACTTACTTGGCTGCCTTCTCTTCGATGTATTTCATGGCGTCGCCGACAGTGGTCATCTTCTCGGCGTCCTCGTCCGGTATCTCTATGCCAAACTCCTCCTCAAGAGCCATGACAAGTTCGACCGTATCGAGGGAATCGGCCCCCAGATCATCCACGAACTTTGCCGAATCGGTCGCCTCTTCCTTCTTGACGCCAAGCTGCTCAGCGATTATCTGTTTAACCTTATCCTGCGACACTGCCATTTAAATCCTCCTTTATTTTCACATGACCATCCCGCCGTCAACCTGGACCACCTGTCCGGTTATGTAGGCGGAGTCATCACTAACCAAAAATAGGGCAAGTTTCGCTACGTCAGCCGCCGTCCCGAGTTTGCCCAGCGGTATCAGTTTCAGCATCTCGCCCTTCACCTCATCCGAAAGCTTCGCGGTCATGTCGGTCTGTATGAACCCCGGGGCTATCGCGTTCGCCCTCACGTTGCGGCTCGCGAGCTCCTTCGCGACCGTCTTGGTAAAGGCGATTAAACCGCCCTTGCTCGCCGCGTAATTAGCCTGGCCGGCATTTCCCATTATACCTATTATAGAGGCGATATTTACTATCCGGCCGTCCCTTTGCTTCATCATTATCTTCGAAACGGCCTTCGTGCAGTTAAAGGCGCCTTTAAGGTTTACCCCCAGGACCTGGTCCCAGTCGGATTCCGACATCCTGACCAGAAGCGAGTCCCTTGTTATGCCGGCATTGTTAACAAGTATATCGATTTTCTTAAATTTGTCAAGGGTTTTCTGGACGTAATTTTCCACCTGATCGGCCTTCGTGACGTCAACTACCGCCGTAAGCGCCTGGACGCCCAGGGCCTCTATCTCTTTTCGCGTTCCGTCAAGCGCGGCTTCGTTTACGTCGCATAAAGCGATATGAGCGCCCTCTCTCGCGAAGGCGAGCGCTATCTCCCTGCCTATGCCCCTGGCCGCGCCGGTTATAAAAGCACCCCTATCCTTTAATATCATACTATATATTCCTTATACAGGATATCTTTTGACCTATTCTACCCATCCATATGCAAAAGTCAAGAGATTTTGACAGGAAGCATGCCGGCCCACTTCCTGGCGAAAATCCCGCAGTTCCGCTTAAGCAGCCCGTAGTCGTCCTTGACCAGGCGCCTGTACTCCGGCGTGCGCCTCGTCATGCCGCCGTTACCCAGATGCATCGCCTCCACATTAACCACGACGTTCCTGAAACCGGCGCGTATGCTCTGAAGCGACATGTCCAGGTCGTAACAGTGCATGTAGCCGTACGACTCGTCGAAACCAGCTGTCTTCTCAAGCATCGCCCGGCGCATCACGAGACATAACCCGTCTATAACCGCGACTTCGGCCACATCTTCGCCCATCGGCTCGTTCAGGTCTTCGTTCTGAAGGTTATGCTTTAGCGATGCTTCATTAACGCAGCCTGTCCTGTATATCTCTTTCCTTCCGGCCAGCCCCGCCATGCCTATCTTCGGGTCCTTCTCCATCGCGCCTATAATCTTACCCAGCCAATTCCTCTCGAATATTATGACATCGTTATGTATGGCGCATATATAATCGTAACGGCTCGCCCTTATGCCCTGATTGAGCGCCTTTATCGGGCCGAGGTTTGAGTCGTTTCTTATATAATTTATCGGAAAATCCCCCTTCAGGGAATCGAAATATGCCTTCACGTCGGGCCTGGAGCCGTTATCCACTACGATAAGTTCGAAGGGTGTAAGCGTATTCTCCAATAGGTAACGGACCGCCAGGCGTGTGTATCCGAGCTGGTTCCATACCGCCATCACTATGCTGCATCCAGAATTTGTCATAGCATAACTCGCGTTTCGTCGTGCGTCAGTTACCAACTGCTGTTCCTATTGACGCGTTCAATGTGATCCAATCGAGCCTGACCGGGACTATATTCCCCTTGAAGCTGTCTGGCCCCTCAAACATCACCTTTATATAATTGTCGGAATAACCCTCAAGCATGCCGGATGCCCTGTCGCGCACGGTCTCCGCCAGGACATCCAGCGTCTTACCCATATATGCCTTTTTGTATATAAACGAGGCCTCGAGGCTCAAGATCCTCATCCTCTCGTATCTAACCTTGATCTGGCGGGGATCGACCTCGCCTGCGTATCCTGCGGCCTTTGTCCCGCCCCGTTTGCTGAAAGAGAATATATGTGTCCTTGAGGGCAGTATCTCCTTCAAGAGGCTGAGAGAATTGAGAAACCGCTCATCGGTCTCTCCGGGGAAACCCACCATTACGTCTGTCGTTATCGCTATGCCGGGTATTGCCCCTCGTATCCTGGAGATGAGGGCCCGGTAGCCGGCCCCGGTATACGGACGGTTCATCTCCTTCAGCGTCCCGTCGTCACCTGATTGCAGCGGGATGTGAAGATGCCTGCAGATATTCGGATGGGAGGCGATGTAACCTATCAGTTCATCGGTAACGTATCTGGGCTCTATGGAACTTAAACGCACCCTGAAAGGGGCATCTACCGTCTCAAGCGCCTTCAACACATCTATGAGATCGGCGTTTTCGCTTAGATCCCTGCCCCAGGCGCCCAGGCATATGCCGGTCAAAACTATCTCTTTGAAACCTTTAGAGACAAGCGCCCTCACCTCGCTTAAGATATAACTCAAAAGCTTGGATCTCGAACTACCCCTCACAAGCGGGATCTTGCAATAGGCGCAGAGATTGTCGCAGCCGTCCTGGATCTTGACGAAGGCCTTCGTGTGCCCTTTGAAGTCGGATATCGTGTGGCACAGGTTGAGCCTTCTTTTGACCGCCGACGCCGGCTCGCCCGCGGCGTAACTTTTAAGGATAGCGGCTATATTGTGCTTATCGTCGTTCTTTATTATATATTTAACGCCGGGCAGGAACGAAATACCCTGCGAATCATTCTCCACGTAACATCCCGTAACGGCTATCTCCGCCTTGGGATTGAGTTTATGGAAAAGCCCTATAACGTGCCTCGACTCGGAGTCGGCCCGGTGCGTGACGGTGCAGGTATTTATGATGTATATGTCGGCTATGTCCTCGGCGAGGCACTCCTTGAAACCCTCCCTCGTGAGTATCTCCCTCATGACCTGGCTCTCGTACTGGTTCACCTTGCAGCCGAGGGTCTTTATGTAGAAACGCTTTGAGTTAGTTTCCGTATTCATAATTTATCACCGCGAGCGCGGCCAGCCCCGCTGTATCGCTTTTGAGGACCATGGGGCCCAGGCTTATCATCTCCATGCCGCACGATCTTGCCGACACTATCTCATCAGGGGTAAAATCTCCTTCAGGGCCTACGCACAAAAGCACGTTTTTAGCCCTCCTCTTTCTAAGGGCTTCTTTTATATCAATTGTGCCTTCCGAAAGGCACGCCATGAGGCTAAGGTCATACCCTTTCGCATCCTTAAGGAAGGAATCGTAATCTTTTATCTTTTCGACAGCGGGCACGGTCGTCCTGCCGCATTGTTTCGCGGCCTCTCTGGCGATCCTTTGCCACCTCTCTACCCTCTCCTTCGCTTTGTCGCCTTTCAACCGCACTATGGTGCGCATAGTCTCGACGGGAGCTATCGCGTGGACGCCGAGCTCTGTCGCCTTCTCCACTATGTAGTCCATCTTGTCTTTCTTCGGTATCGCCTGGGCCAGGGTGACCGCGACCTTCTCGCAGGCGGCCGCCTCTCTCGTAGAGGTTACCTCTATTGTAAGGTCCTTTGGCCGGGTCTCTTTTATTATTCCCGCATACTCCCTGCCGCTTCCGTCAAACGCCGCGACAGAGTCGCCTTTTTTAAGGCGCATCACATCCAGTATATGATGCGCCTCCGGGCCGGATAGCCGTATCATATTACCCTCGATCGCCTCTTTCGGAACGTAAAACCTGCTCATATACCCCCACAGGGACTGTCCCCGAAATGTCATTTTGCCACTACAACCTAGGGGACTGTCCCTTTATTCTCTATTCAGCGTCACGTTCTCCCGCATGAGCGACGACACGGCGCCCGCGAACCTCGCGTCGTCCTCCTCGCTATAGAACCAGGCGTCCTTGGCGGGCCTTTTTCTTATCTTTTCAAGCCCATCAAACAATGCCCCGGCCTTTTCATTGCCGGGCTCCAGTTCCAGCGCCTTTTTACAGAGCCCGTACGCCTCGACGAGGCGGTTCTTTCTTATCTTTAAAACGGCCAGTATAAGATACGGCTCCGCGCGCTCTGGAAAACGCTCTTTCATGAGAAGCGCGGCATATTCCGCCTTTCCATCCTCTTTTTCCCTTAAATAGAATTTGGCCAGTCCCGAAAGGGCCAAAGGCTCACCGCCGAATACCTCCGACGCCTTAACATATGCCGCTTCCGCCCTGTCCCTTTTACCCGAGGCCTCATATAAATGAGCGGCCACGAGCGCCTCATTCGCGGTCGTATAGTTGAACGTATCTTTGGAGATCTTCGGGACCAGATAAACTATACAAGCGATAAGGACTGCCGCGAAAATTACAATGACTGTTTTTTTCATCTCTCCTCGCCGAATACTTGAGCGGTAAACACGTAGAGCTCCGTCCGCGGGTCCTTCCACGCGTCCGCAGGCAACCCCGCCTTGTGGCTGCAGAGGTTGGAGAGAAACTCCTCTTTTGACCATCCGGTCTCTTCCGCGACCTGCGGCAGGAATACGCCGCTTGCGAAACCGCGCTTTACTATTACGCCTTCGCCCGGTATCTTTATCTCATCGGCCGACTTAACCCTCTTCAGTTCCGAGAGGACCGAGACCTCCATGCGGACCTTGCTTATCTCGGCCGGCGCAAGAGGGGGAAAACGCGGGTCTCCGGTAGCCGCCTCTATCGCCATGTCCGCCACCGTCTGATAGAGGTGGCCTCTGCCCACCATATTGCCTATGCAGCCGCGAAGTTGGCCGTTCTCGCTTAAGGTCACGAAGGCACCCATGGGCTTATTTAAGACCGGGTCGGCCTCCGAGAACTCTTTCCTCTTACCGTCCCTGACGTGACTCGTCATCGACTCCCTCGCTATCTGCAGTAATCTTTTTCTCTGGGCATCATTTAACATGGGCGTCTCCTCTTTATCTGTCCTCTGTCCTCTGTCCTCTGTACTCTTCTGTGGTCTGTGGTCCGTGGTCCGTGGTCCGTAGATTGCGAGCGCCGCGTATCCTACCACTCTCGACTTGTCACCGTAGGTGTCGCCGGAATTCGCATATTTAAGCGTCTTCACATTCTTAAACCCCAACTCCTCCGCCGCGAGCAAGGTCGCCGTTACCGGCATAAGCCCGCACAATTCGCAAACCCCCAGGCGGCCCTCGTCGTATAACTCTTTTGTCTTGAATCCCTCTATGAGGTCGATGGTGCGCCTGTCTATGGAATTCGCCTCGTCGTAAGGGTGGTAATGCGAAAGGTCCGTTGAGGCGATGACGAGGATATCTCTTCTCTTTTTAAGGACATTTGCGAGCGCGTCGGCCAGGATGCGGGCGTCATCGTAGTCCTGCGTGCCGAACGCTATAGGGACTATCCCGGCGCCTTTAAAGACCTTCTGGACGAAGGGGACTACCATCTCAACGGAATTTTCGTCCTTGAAGGCTTCAGGAATAAACCGTATCCGTTTATTTGAGGAGATGATGGCCCTTGCCGACTCTTCGTCTATGGCGACATCCCCCAGAGGCGTCCTGAAAAAACCCCTGTCGTAGACCGATATGCCGTTAAAGGCCCTCCTGTGGCTGAAACCTATTATTATGACGGTTTTAAACGTTTTCCCTGCAAGCGCCTTGAAGGCGTATGCCGCTACCGGCGCGGAGAATTGATAACCTGCGTGCGGGACTATGATCGCGAATGGCTCGCCTTCTATCTTCGGGGGATTGGCTTCATCGAGGTATCCGGAGAGCGCCGCGTCAAGTTCCGCCCTTGAGGCGGGATACCAGCTGCCGGCGAGGTCCGGCTCCTTAACTTCCTGGCTATACGAGGATAGCGCCGTGAATACGCCTAATAGCGCCAAAAATATGAGTATCGTCTTCATCTGGGGAAGGTATCAGCAATCTCTTTCTTAATCGCGGACACAAAATCGCGCGCTTCCATATACATCTCGTCCGCCTCTTTCTCGGAGGCAAGACCGGCTATATCATAGTTAAGTTTATTCCGCTTCTTGGCGGCATTTTCAAAAAGAAGGATAGTGCTATAGTATTTTTTATCCAGCACTTCCTTCAGGCACTGCCATATTATGTAATGGTGGCCCGCCTTTATGGGCCTGTAGCCATGGCGCTTGATAAGAACTGCCGCTGCCTCAAAAGCGGCCTGATATGAGAGGATATATTTCTGATCGCTGGACAAGCCGTTTATGCTTGCGTCCTTAAAATTTCTCTCGACTACGCCATAGATAGTGTCAATCTCATCTTTCGTGGTTTTATGCTTTAATAACTTACCCTGTTCGAACCAATTCTCTAAGCCCACTCTCGTCTCCTTTTAAAAATATCTTCGGCCCTTTTAAAACCGAGAGGACAAAATGGTTTTTGGCTTTGTATTTGTTTATTAATTCTCCGGGCGAATATATGGTGTGATTGATCTCGCGCCCTGACCGGTTTTCCACTTCCGAGACGATGGATTGCAGCTCTTTAGAAGAGACGTCGCCTATGATGAATAGATCGATATCGCTTTCCGTATTCTCGCTATTTTTCGCGTATGAGCCGTATATGAACGCGTCCGCTATATCACCCCTGTTTTTTATCCTGTCGCGAAGGATATCGCCAAGACCCGCCGTCTTTAATATCAAGGACTTAAATTCGGGGAACAGTATGTGGCTATTATTGACGGAATAATATTTTTGCTTACCTGACATGCGGCTTTTTAATAGCCCGATGGATTCAAGATGCAATAATTCTTTCCGGACAGGGTCAAACGGCTCTCGCGCCAGGCGGCTTATCTCCCTCACGAAATACTCCGCCTTGGGATTAAAAATGAATAACTTCAGTACGCTTACTCTTGTCCTTGACCCTAAGAGTTTTTTTAGCATGGCGCGATAATCTATTTTCCTTTTGACACATATAATATGTCAATTGACATATTTTTGTCAAGGTGTTTCTTATAAAAACAAGCATGGCACGCTTAACAAATGGCTCACCTTCGAGATTTTGGAAGGGTTAGACTCATCGAGGTATCCGGAGAGCATCGCGTCCAGTTCTGACCTTGAGGCGGGATACCAGCTGCCTGCCAGGTCCGGCTCCTTGACTTCCTGGCTATACGAGGATAACGCCGTAAATACTCCCAGGAACACAAAAAATATGAGGATCTTCTTCATTAGGACGATATATTAACATACAGGGCAGGAAATGTAAAGGGACTGTCCCCGAAGCGTCATTTGCCTCTATTGCCTAGGGGACTGTCCCTTATTTTTTACTATCATTAAACCTGATTAAGCCGCTCGCAGTATCTCCTTTATTCCCCTCTCTATATCAGGCAATTCGTTGATATCGGCCGGCCTTATCTCGATAGATATGAGTAGGTCCTTAAGGCCTTTGTTTTCTATGACAGCATCCACTATCTTCTTGAGGTCCTCTCCAAGGTCACCATCGGCAACACCACCAAGAGAGTTTGCGAACCTCTGGGCAGCCTGAAGCTTGTCACCTTCGGTTGCGTTGGGCCTTGCCATTATCTCCTGTACATTGAGTCCCTCAAAGCCTGAACGTGCGCATCGATCAATCCTGACAAACGGGACCTGGCCCGATTGGGCCTTTCCTATGAGCACAATAGGGCATGCCCATGGCTTCAGGGCTTCGTTCTGCGCATCAACCTCGCCTGGCGCGGCAACCACGAAGGCCATGACGCGTTCGGGAGGAACGACGCCTTCCAGTTCGCCCTTAACCCTTGCGCGGTTGGCCTCTGTGTCCTCGGCTATAATTATTCTTATCTTTTCGTTGGGGAGATAGGTAACCATCTTATCTTCGATTGCCGCCCTGTCCGAAGGCGTATATTGTTTGGCGATCGCATACTGTTCGGGCTTCAGGAACATCACTATCGCTCCTGGCATCCCCTCTTTTATGGCAGGCGTATACTGTCGCATGGCCTGGCTTAAGGACTGGGTGGCCGTATCCATATCGGCCTCAATCTCACCGGCCCTAACAGCCATCGGCGCCAAATTGCCGTATCCTATGTTGACCGCATTTCCGCTCACATTGACATTCAGCACCATCCCCGCCGACGAGGCGCGGGCTGGTCCAATATATTCAAACTTCAAGCCAAAAATTCCGCTTTCTGTGTCTAGTTGCAGATAACTACGGACTGTATCAGCGAATTCCTGACCACGTTCTTCGGAAAGTCTCATCAGCAATCGTTCAAGATCCACTATGTTATATTTATCAGGAGACCAGCCCGCAACTACTTGTGCTATAGATATGGGGTCCATACCTTCGTAAATGTCTCTGGCAGCAACCTCGGTAACGGGTCTTGCGTCCCTATCAGAAAATTGCCACGTATGAAATGCTGCCCACCGCCCATCTTGATTGCTAAAACTTGTCGCATACGCTATTATGAGATACCTTAATATCTGCTCGCTTATTACCTGGTCGAATACTTTGTCTAGCCTTTCTTTAAGATTCGGCAGGTACTCTCTTCCGGGAAAACCTATGTCTTTCTCCTGCCGATCCAGATTTTTAACTGCATTTAGCTGCATATTAAAAGGAATCGGCTGTAATGCGGCGCCTGAAGTAAGTACTTGCGCTATATATCCTCTATCGCTAATCCATTCCGCGATAGCCCTAATAACTAACTCATCTGTTATGGTAAGGTTCTGCTTAGTCAGACCTGCTTCTACCCCATCCCACTCCTCAGCTGGGATACCCAACACTTCTTTTAAGGGTTGAGCAATATCTGCTGGTATCCCCGCCGACGAGGCGCGCACTACTCGTCCGTTCGGATCACGTTCAAACCTAATCCACCCTCCATCAGGACCCGGCACCGACATAGCATTGGCAAAAGGTTTGTTAAGCATATCCTGATAAACCTGCCTTTTGGCGTCTTCATACCGTTGTAGGCTTTCTTCCAAGGCATATTTTTCTTGCGCCCCTCTAGCCGCTTCCGCTCTCTCTGTCTCGCTTGGCCTTCTTGCTTCCTCCGCTTCTGCAAGCTTACGCGCTATATCTGCGGCTTTCCTGGCTTCTTCGGCGGTCTTGGCTTTAAAAGTAACCTTGGCATGAATTTCCCCTGCGCCAAAGTTATCAGGAACCAGCTTTATAAAATCATGAGCGGCAACCCGTCTAGCCCGAAAAGTAAATGGGTCAAGATGCTTTTTAGCTTCAAGAGTTGCATGAATATATGTTATATTATGACTGTAATGCTCAAGGGTATAATTTTTACTCTTTCCCCCGCGGACATTACACGCCAGTGTAAATGTATTAAAACTAGGTCTTCCGTATGTAACCCGCTTTAGCTCGAGTTCCTTTCCTCCCTCTATGCCTTCTCCTCCTCTTTCTCTGCTAGCCTTCACTCTAATTCTACCGTCTTTTACGCCTCCCCATTGATTCAAAAGTTCAATAAGCCTCATGGCGCAACTATCGTTATTTCTTATGGTTACCTCTATTGACTCTACCTGATTCCCTTCTGCGTAGACCAGGCCTTGACTCCCCAATATTATCCTTCTACCGTCTATAAAGAATTGTACGGTATTGGGAGTACCGCCCAGACGCGTCAAATCGCCCTCCAGGGTACCATATTGTCCTCTCAGGACATCCGCTTCTGTTTCATCTGTTTTACGAGGATCCTTCTTGCCCGCCGACGAGGCGCGAAGTTGAGCCATGAGGGCGTCGTTAACCGCTATTCTGGCTTCGCCCAACGTCTTGTCTCCGGCCAAGTTATGATACACATATCTAAGACTCAAATCTCCCCCGTTAAGTTCTCCTTCGAATCGATATGTTACCGCTACCCCGCCGCTAGGCCGCATAACTTCAATATTCACATGGTCGGCTGAAATTAATTCCGCTATCATATCCTTCCAATCTATGCCC
>CAZPYQ010000035.1:0-12219 GCA_964590585.1 uncultured Planctomycetia bacterium
TCTTTATAGAGAGCTGTAACTCAATGGTATATGTAGAGTTACGTAAAATATACCTCTTGTCGACCTCTATCTTATCGTTCTTAAATTTATATGTGACAGAACCGTCTCCCGGGATTAGTTTATAAGTAGCACTATTGAAACCGAATCTGTCGAGCGGGTCCTCTATCGATAAGATATAGTCTTTCGGGTCCTGAACGGATGAGAGTACCAGCGGCCCGTCTCCTCCGTTGGCCCTGAAACCCTTCAATCGTATCTCTTTTATAGCGCCGCCCGCGTCGGAGAAGATGATTTCATATTTGTCGGTTTCGGCGGCATATTCGTCCTCCTCGACCGGCCCTGAAAGAGGTGTTTTTATCGCCGCTGGTCGCGCGGTTTCGGGTTGACGCTCCGCGGGGATCTCCCGGGCATCCGGTGTGAGTGGTTGCGAAGGGGGGCGTGCCTTGCCGATATAATACTGGAAAGAGAATATGATCAGTACAGAAAGCGCGATTGCCAGGATCAGACGTTTTTCCATTACTTCACCGGATCATAGCCGCCGGCTGAAAACGGATGGCAGCGGAGGACCCTCTTTATCGCGTTTATGACGCCCTTTACGGCGCCATATTTTTCTATGGATTCTATCGCGTAAAGAGAGCAGGAGGGATGGTATCTGCAGCATTGTAACTTTAACGGCGACAAACAGTTACGATAAAAATTAAGGATATATATTAGACATCTTTTCATGCTATGATCCTGGCCTTTCTTGCCAGCCCAGATAATAATTCTTCAAAAAAGAAGTAGCTTGCCGCATTCCGCGGGTCGCTTTTAACTATAACCACGAGATCAAGGCCGCGTTTGAAGCGCGGCTTATTTCTCCTGTAGACCTCTCTTAACAGTCTCTTTATAAAGTTCCGCCTCGTTGCCAAAGGCGCCGTGCGCGCGCTAACCACGAATCCTATCCTCGTCACCCCAAGGCCGTTCGGCGCCACTGAAAGGACGAGAGGCCCGCTCCTGAAAGACACCCTGTTCTCGTATACCCGTCGGAAATCTCGGGTTTTTAGCAGCTTATCGGCCGCCCGGAACGTGCCCACGCAGGTTATACGGTTAGTTTATGGCGCCCCTTTTGTCTGCGCCTTTTGAGAACGAGCCTGCCGTCACGGCTTCTCATCCTCTTTCTGAAACCGTAGGTCCGCATGCGTTTTCTGTTAGACTTCGTCTTCAGACCATATTTCATATTGTCCCCAAATCTGTGAAATATTTTAACTGCGCTAAGTGTTCCGATTATATCATAAAAAAATCACGAGTCAACCTAAAAATGGGCTTGGGCGCAATAAAATGCTTGCAATTTCTCTCCCCTTTGATATAATGCTCTCGCCTTCGCCGCGCCCGATCGATTTAAGCGGGGGGCATGATTTAGCATCAAAGGGTTGTGCATAACTTGTGCATAACTTGTAGAATGACCTGATTTCCTAACTTAAATTCTGTGGATAAGTCCGATAGGCGCTTAGATGGAACAAAACGATAACTGGTTAAAGGCGCTGGACCTGATACGCCATGACCTTGATAACGAACATACATTCCGGATCTGGTTCGGCCCTATAAAATTTATATCCCGGAGCCCCACCGCGATAACGCTGGAGACCCCGAACAAATATTTTAAAGACTGGCTCGTCGAGAGATATATGAAAGTCATAACCAATTCCGTCGGCAGGGCATTCGGGGCCGGCTTGAGCGTGGAGTTCGTCGTGAAGGAAGGCGGCGATGAGGAGATCCTCGCCGCGGAGCCGCCCCGGGCGCAGCAGCAGCCCCAGAGGGGTTTTCTGAAGGGCGTCTTCTTCCAGAAAGACAAGCCCGAAGCGGCAAGAGAGACCTCTCTTAATCCGAAATATACGTTTGACAGTTTTGTCGTCGGCCCCTCTAACCGGTTCGCGCACGCGGCCGCGCTCGCCGTGAGCGATTCTCCGGCCAAGGCGTACAATCCTTTGTTCATATACGGCGGAGTGGGCCTGGGTAAGACCCACCTCATGCACGCCATAGGCCAGAGCGTGGCCGAGAAGTACCCAAAATCCAAGATCCTCTACATGACAAGCGAAGATTTCACAAACCAGTTGATAGGCGCGATACAAAACCGGGCGATGCCCCGGTTCCGGCAGACCTACAGAAATGTCGATACACTTCTAATAGACGACATACACTTCATAGCGGGCAAGGAGTCAACGCAGGAAGAATTTTTCCACACGTTCAACACCCTCTACGACGCGCATAAACAGATAGTCGTATCGAGCGACCGGCCCCCGAAAGAGATATCGGCGCTGGAGGCTCGTCTCGTTTCGCGGTTCGAGTGGGGGCTGGTGACCGACATTCAGGCGCCGGATTTTGAGACGAGGAGCGCCATCCTTAAAAAGAAATCGGCCAGAGAGACCGTCGCCGTCCCCGACGATGTCCTGTATTTCCTCGCGGAAAAGATCCGCTCCAACATACGGGAACTGGAAGGCGCCCTGATACGCGTCGTCGCATATTCCAAACTTGTCGGGAAGGAGATGACTGTGGCCCTGGTCAAGGAAGTGTTGAAGGATATGATTAAAGAAGGGCAGAAGAAGATAACTATCGAGCTCATACAGAAGAAGGTGGCTGATTATTTTGATATAAGTTTAGTGGATATGAAGGCCAAGCGCAGGAGCCGCGCGGTGGCTTATCCCAGGCAGGTGGCGATGTACCTCACCAGGCAGCTCACCGACCACTCCCTGCCGGAGATAGGCGAATATTTCGGCGGCCGCGACCATACCACAGTAATACACGCCCATGAGAAGATAGAAGAGGACCTGAAGAAAGGCGGGGCGATTAAGGATGTTGTTGATAAGTTGAGGCGGGATATAGCCGGCGTTTAGTTTTTGTGGATTGTGTTGATAATCTGTTTTAGTTGTTATATATTAATATTTATTGTAACGGCTTGCGGTTATAGATATTAAAGATTAATTAACTTACCCACAACCCATACTACTACGGCTGGTGTTGTTTAAATAACTAATAGACGTAACTGTTGCTTTCCTGTTTTTTGGTGAGAGGAATGGTAAAACGGAGGTTTCGATGAAGTTTGATATACCCAAAGACGTTCTTTTAAAAAACATACAACTGGTCGAAAGCGCTGTCGGGACAAAGACAAACCTGCCTATTTTGGCCAATATACTCATAGAAGCGGAGGAGAACGCGGTTTTTTTAGCCGGCACAGACCTGGATGTCGGTATAATCTCGTCCATACCCCTAAAACCCGGCCTGAAAGGGTCTATTACGGTACCGGCAAAAAAATTCCTGGACATCATTAAAGAGCTTCCACAGGAAAATATATCCATCGCGGTAAAAAAGAACGATATGGTATGGATAGAATGCGGAAACAGTTTGTTTAAGATTATAGGGCTCCCAAAAAAAGAATTTCCGCAATTACCGGAACTAAAAAACAAAAACTTCATATCTATCCAGCAAAAAACCCTGAAGAATATGCTGGAGATGGTGGATTTCGCCATAAGCCGCGACGAAACACGGTATGTGTTAAATGGGGTGCTGTTTATAATAAAACCTTCTTTCCTGCGCCTGGCAGCCACAGACGGCCGCAGGCTGGCGATAGCGGAAAAAGAAATGCAGTTTCCTAATACCCAGGAAACCAAGGCTATAGTGCCGACCAAGGCGATATCGCAGCTAAACCGCATACTTTCCGAAGAGGGCGATGTAAAGGTATTTTTTGGCGAGAACCAGGTCATGTTCGATCTGGGCCAGACAAAGGTCATATCGAGGCTCATAGAAGGAGACTTCCCGAATTACGAACAGGTCGTACCCAAAGAGGTTAAAGATAAGATCTCGGTCGAGAGAAACGCCCTCCTCGCCGCGACGAGAAGGGCCGGAATATTCTCAAGCCAGGATTCGGTAGCCATAAAGATGGAGTTGGGCAAGGACAAACTTACACTCTCGAAATCCACCCCGTACCTGGGCGAGGTGAAGGAGGAGCTTGCGGTAGAGTATAAGGGCAAAGACATAACCATCGGCTTTAACCCGGCTTATCTTGTAGATGTTTTGAAGGTTATAGACCAGGAGCGCGTTCTCTTCGAGGTCTCTGACCCGGAGAAACCCGGCGTGCTAAGACTGGGGAAGGAGTACGTTTATGTGGTACTCCCCATGCAGCTCGCCTGAATCAGGCGAGCTGCCGCTTGAAGAGGCTGTCCGGCAGGCGCTAAAAAAACTTACCAAAGATGAGGCGCTGACAGAAGAAGGGGTCGCCGCGGCATGGGAGAAGGCGGCCGGCTGTAAGGCCGCCAGGCATTCCAGGCCAGCCTCCTTCAAGGGGGGGAGGCTTGTCGTCGAGGTGGACGCCTCAAGCTGGCTGTACGAATTGACCCTTGAAAAGAAGGCGATACTTAAAAGGCTCGGCGGTAAATTCGCCGGAAAGAAGATTAAGGAGATAGGGTTCAGGATAGGAGAGGTATGGGAAAAAAAGTGAAGGAAAAAGATAATATGGCCGGCGCGAAAGAGGCCCTTAAAGAGAAAGAGGTCAAGAAGTATGACGCGACGACCATCACCGTGCTGGAAGGGGCGGACGCCGTAAGAAAAAGGCCCGCCATGTACATAGGCGATACGACCCAGAGGGGGCTTCATCACCTTGTCTATGAAGTGGTGGATAATTCTATCGACGAGGCGATGGCGGGGTACGCCACCACCATAGACGTGGTCGTGCACGCCGATAACTCCGTTACGGTCATGGACGACGGCAGGGGTATTCCTGTCGACATACATAAAACACAGAAGAAACCCGCCGTCGAGGTAGTCATGACGACCCTGCATGCCGGCGGCAAGTTTGACCACCGGGTCTATAAGGTCGCCGGCGGGCTGCATGGCGTGGGTGTAAGCGTCGTAAACGCGCTGTCGGAGTGGCTCGAGGTTGAGGTTAGGCGGGATGGCAAGATATACCACCAGGAATACGAAAAGGGCAAGACCGCCTCGCAGTTAAAAACGATAGGGACCGCGAAGAAGACGGGTACCCGCGTCACGTTCAAGGCGGACAAGGAGATATTCGGCGACAAGATCGTCTACAGCTTCGATACGCTCTCCAACCGCCTCAGGGAGCTCGCGTTCCTAAATAAGAACATAAAGATTACCCTTAAAGACGAGCGCGCCAAGGATAAAGAGGTAGAATTCCAGTTTGCCGGGGGTGTGGTGTCCTTCGTCGAATTCCTGAACAAGAATAAGAACCCGCTCCATAAAAAGGTGATATATTTTTCCAGGGAGAAGGACCGTATCGATGTAGAAGTGGCGATGCAGTATAATGACGGCTATGCGGAGAACATCTTCAGCTTCGCCAATAATATAAATACCGTCGAGGGCGGTACGCACCTCACCGGGTTTAAATCGTCTCTTACCAGGACGGCGAACCAGTACTGCAAGGACAAGGGGCTTTTGAAAAACACGGATGCCGCAGTGACCGGGGACGATATAAGAGAAGGGTTGACGGCCGTCATCTCCGTAAAGCTACCCAACCCTCAATTCGAGGGGCAGACGAAGACCAAACTGGGGAACTCCGAGATAGAGGGGTTGGTCGAATCGGCTGTAAACGAGGGGCTCGGTGCCTTCTTTGAAGAGAACCCGTCGGTAGCGAATAAGATAATAGAGAAATCGGTCCTGGCGGCGCGCGCGCGCGAAGCGGCCAGGAAGGCCAGGGAGCTTACCCGAAGGAAGGGCGCGCTCGAAGGAGCGGCGCTTCCGGGAAAACTCGCGGACTGCCAGGAGACCGACCCGGCTTTATGCGAATTATACCTCGTGGAAGGGGATTCGGCCGGAGGCTGTTGGGACGGAGAGACTAAGGTAGCGTTAGTTGACGGGAGGAATATTTCCTTCAAAGAATTGGTTGAAGAGCATAAACAAGGGAAACAAAATTTTTGTTATACCATACTTGACAATGGGCATATCGGCATAGCGCCCATATTAAATCCGAGAAGGACCAAAAAAAATGCGGAGGTAATTACAATACACCTCGACAATGGGGAAGAACTTAAGTGCACCCCGGATCATTTATTCAGGTTGGTTGGCGGCACTTACATTCCTGCCTGTGAGTTAACGCCCGAGCACAGCATCGCGCCTCTTTATAGAAAGATCTCAAAAAAAGAGGGCAATCGCAGTCTGGATGGTTATGAAATGGTGTTTGATCCCATTACTAAAAAATGGATTTATACCCATATACTGGCTGATATGTTTAATCTTAAAAACAAGACTTACACTGCTTCCGATGGAGGTCATCGGCACCACAAGGATTTTAATAGACGTAATAACAATCCGGATAATATCAAGAGGCTTCCTTATAAACAGCACATGGATTGTCATTACAAACACTTAGAACATACACTACACAGGCCTGACGTGAAAATAAAGTCTATAGAGGCGAAACGAACAGAAGCCTTTAAGGCAAAAGCCCGCAGAAAAAGCCTTGAAAAGAGAGATCTGTTTAGTAAAAACGCAAAAAAGCAATGGGATGACAGCACGCTCATAGCATGGAGAAGAGAAAAGACAAGAGGGCAATGGACGAAAGAATTCAGAGCGAAGCGAAAGAAGGCCTACGACAAAACATATTTCGATACGACTATGAATTTTATAAAAGGCCTTTATGATATGCACGAAGATATTGGCATGTTCGACACCGCGAGAAAAACCATACCATATAAAACTCCCAACTTGCTTAGCATGAAAACGTTAACCAAAAGATTTTTTGCAGGAGACAGGAACAGGCTTTTAGAGGCGATAGAAAATTTCAACCATAAAGTCGTGAAGATAGTGCCGCTGGATAAGAGAGTAGATGTTTATGATATAGAGGTGCCGGGTACGCATAATTTCGCGCTAGCCTCCGGCATCTTCGTCCATAATAGCGCCAAACAAGGGCGCGACAGGCGTTTCCAGGCGATACTCCCGCTCAAGGGCAAGATCCTTAACGTCGAAAAGGCAAGGCTCGACAAGGTCCTGTCAAACGAAGAGATAAGGACCATCATAACGGCGATCGGCACAGGGGTTGGGGAAGAGTTTTCGGCCGAGAAGCTCAGGTATAACAAGATAATATTGATGTGTGACGCCGACGTGGACGGCTCCCATATAAAGACGCTTCTATTGACATTCTTCTACAGGCAGATGCCGGTATTGATGGAAAAGGAGCATGTGTATATAGCCCAACCGCCGTTATATAAAATAAAGAGAGGAAAAAGAGAAGAATACGTCCAGACAGAAGAAGACATGAATAATATCCTTCTCGAACTGGGCAGTGAAGGCATAAGCCTTGTAAGGACATCCGATAAGCATACTTTTACGGATAAGCAGTTAAAGGCGATATTAGATACCTTAGTTGAGCTTGGGGGGCTATCAAGCGCAATAGAGCGGCGTGGAGTAGAATTCTCAAAATACATATCTTTTAGACATAAAAAGACCAAAAAACTGCCACTTTATATGGTCAGAGTGGAGTATGAAGACCATTTTTTACATAATGAGGATGAACTGGCCGAATATATAAAGAATGGAGATTCAGAAACCAGAAACCAGAGAACAGAAACCAGAAAAAAGAACGGTAAAAATAATAAAAAGAAAGAAAAAGGCGCTAAAGAAGAGACCAAGCCCCAGGAGACGCAGGAAGACAAAGCCAAGGGCATAGACTATATAGAGTTCTATGAGGCGCGGGAACTCGAAAAGATAATAGAGAAGATAACGAAACTCGGCATAGATGTTGAAGACTATGACCCGGCGGAACCGGAGGAGACGACCCCTAAGAAAAAAGGCTCTTCTTCCGCCAAGCCCATCTACTCTCTTAAAATGAAAGGCGAAACGCGGTCTTTCCGCAGCCTGAAAGATATCCTGAAATTCGTCATGGATGTGGGTAAAGAAGGCATGGCCATACAAAGATACAAAGGGTTGGGAGAGATGAACCCTCACCAGTTGTGGGAGACTACTATGGACCCGGAGAAACGCACATTATTGAAGGTCACGCTGGAGGATGCGGTCGAGGCGGACGCGATGTTCACGGTGCTCATGGGCGAACAGGTCGAGCCAAGGCGGGAGTTTATCAAAAAACATGCGCACGAAGTCAAGGTGTTAGATATATAAAGGAGCAACATGTATACGAGAAACGAGAAACTGGTTACTCGATATATCGAAGAGGAGATGAAGGATTCGTATATAAATTACGCGATGAGCGTAATCGTCGGCCGGGCCCTGCCGGACGTGCGCGACGGCTTGAAGCCGGTCCACCGCAGGATCCTTTACGCGATGAAGGAATTAAACCTCGAGCACACCAAGCCGTATAAGAAATGCGCCAGGATCACGGGCGAGGTTCTTGGAAAGTATCATCCGCACGGCGATGTTGCCGTTTATGATACGCTGGTGAGAATGGCCCAGGATTTTTCGCTGCGCTATCCGCTCGTCGACGGCCAGGGTAATTTCGGCTGTTTTACCAAAGATATCAAGATCAAGTTAACCGACGGAAGAGCCTTAACTTTTGAGGAGCTGATTAAGGAGAATAAAAAAGGGAGACAACATTATACATTTACCTTCAATAAACTGACTAAAAAAGTAGAAATAGCACAAATAGGGCGTCCCAGGTTGACCCAAAAGAGCGCCAAAATAATGAAGATAACGCTCGATAATAATGAAGAGATAAAATGTACTCTGAATCATAAATTTATGTTGCGCGACGGCAGATATGGCGAAGCGCAGCACCTGAAGATAGGCGACGCGCTCATGCCTCTATATACGCGCTTATCCACGAAGACAGATGACGTTAATGCCGTCGGTTACGAGATGGTATATCAACCCTTTGCGGATAGGTGGGATTGGGCGCATAGATTAGCCGACGAATGGAATCTTGAAAATAAAATTTATAAAAAAAGCGCTGGTAAGGTAAGGCATCATAAGGATTTTAACAAATCAAACAATAACCCGGACAACATTATTAGGCTACCATGGGGCGAGCATTGGGAAGCCCACTACATGCTTACATCCGAACGCCATAAAAAAGATCCCGCCTATCGCTTAAAGCTTGCTACAGGCAGAAAGCTATTCTGGGATGACGACAGGAATAGAGAAAAATATTCATCGCGGATGGCATTAAAAAACAGGAAAATGTGGAAGGACCGCCAATATAGAGCGAAGAAAATCACCGCCATAAAAAAGCTTTGGGAAAACAGGAAATACAAGGAATTTATGGCGCAGGTTTCCAGAAACAACCTAAGAAAGCTGTGGCAAAAGGAAGATTTTAGAAAACAAATCAGCGCGCTTAAGTCAGAAGAGCTGAAAAAAAGATGGCAGGGGCAAGGATATGCCCATAAAATGGCGGAAGTCACAAGAAAGATGTCCTTATTATTATGGGGCGACCCTGTCCACCGAGAGTGTATTTCGGAGGTTAGCAAAAAGAGATGGCTTGACCAGGTGTATAGAAGAAAAATGTCGGATAGAAGCAAAGAACTATGGCGTGACTCACAGTACAAGATGTTCATGGCCGACTGTTACCAAAAGAAATGGCGCCTCGATCCGTCATTCAGAGAAAAATTTATGCCGATTCTTCGAGAAAACGGAAGGAAAGCGCATTTTCATAGATTTTTGAAAGTTTGCGAACTAGCGCTGAAAAACTATGGAGAAGTCACTTCCGTAAATTATGAGAAGGCCCGCTTAGTCTACGGGAGCAGAAACGGCGAAGGCATCGTTAGGTACAAAAAAGCGCTAAATAAATATCTCGGAGGCGATGAATCAAAACTACGATTTCTTTTACGTGAGCGGGTGGCCGAGCAGGCGCTTAATCACAAAGTCGCCAAAGTAGAATTTCTTGATAAGACAGAGGATGTCTATGACCTGACGGTAAATACAACCCATAATTTTGCTTTGGCAGCCGGAGTTTTTGTGCATAATTCCGTCGACGGCGACTCGGCGGCGGCCATGCGGTACACCGAGGCGAGGCTTAGCCGCATAACCGACTGGATGCTCCTTGATATAGAGAAGGATACAGTCGATTTCATGCCGAACTTCGACGAATCCCTGAAGGAGCCGAAGGTCCTGCCGGCGTGCCTGCCGAACCTTCTTATCAATGGTTCCAGCGGTATCGCTGTCGGCATGGCGACGAATATCCCGCCGCATAACCTTAAAGAGATAGCGGAGGCCGTGTCATATGTGATAGACGCCCCGGATTGCGAGGCGAAGGACCTCTTGAAGAAGGTGAAGGGGCCGGACTTCCCGACAGGCGGCATCATCTGCGGCTATGAAGGCATAAAGAACGCGTACACCAAAGGAAGGGGGCTTTTAAAGATACACGCAAAGGCCGTAGTCGAGGAATTGAAGAACGGCAGGGAGTGCATAGTGGTAAAGGAGATACCCTACCAGGTGAACAAGGCGAACCTCATCGAGTCTATAGCCGACCTTATTCAGGACAAGAAGATAGAAGGGATATCCGACTTAAGGGACGAGTCCGACAAGGACGGGATGAGGATAGTCATAGATTTAAAACGCGGGGAGAACGCCCAGATAATACTGAATCAGCTCTATAAGCACACCCAGATGCAGCAGACCTTCGGCGTCATCATGCTCGCTCTTGTAGACGGAAGGCCGAGGGTGCTGAACCTGAAGCAGGTCATAGAGGAGTTCGTAAAACACCGTAAAGAGATCGTGGTAAGGCGCACGCGCCATGACCTGGAAAAGGCGCAGGAGAGGGCGCACATATTAGAGGGCCTGAAGATAGCCCTGAAAGAGCTCGACAGGGTCATAAAGATAATAAAACAGTCCGCGAGCCCCCAGGCAGCCAAAGAAGAGTTGATGAAAAAGCTGGAGCTTTCGGACAGGCAGGCGCAGGCCATCCTGGAGATGCAGCTTCAGCGCCTGACACACCTGGAACGCGACAAGATAGATAAGGAATATCTCGAACTTATAAAGAAGATAGAGCTGTATAAATCCATATTGGCGAGCGAAAAGAAGGTCCTTGAGATAATAAAAGACGAGATGTCGCAACTGGGCGAAAAGTTCGGGGACGAGAGGAGGACGAGCGTCGTCGCCGAGGCCGAAGAGCTCGACATAGAGGACCTTATACAGGAAGAGGATGTCGTCATAACGATAAGCCACAGCGGCTATATAAAGAGGCTTCCGGTCTCTAGCTACAGAAAACAGCGCCGCGGAGGCAAAGGCGTTACAGGCGCGGACATGAAAGAAGAGGACTTTATCGAACATCTCTTCATCGCCTCGACCCATGATTACATATTGTTCTTTACCGATAAGGGCGTGGTTCACTGGCTCAAGGTCCACGAGATACCGGAGGCGGGTAGATTATCCAAGGGCAAGGCCATAATAAACCTCCTCATGCTGGGGCAGGGCGATAACATAAGCGCGTTTGTGCCGGTGAGGGAGTTTAAGGAAGGCCAGTATCTCATCATGACGACGAAGAATGGCCTCGTCAAGAAGACCGCCCTTACAGAATATTCGCACCCCAGGAAAGGCGGCATCATAGGCATAGGCCTGGAAAAGGGCGACGAGCTCATAGCGGCGCAGCTTACGAACGGCAAGGAGGAGATACTCATAGCGACACGGGAAGGCAAGGCGATCCGTTTCCAGGAATCCGACGTACGCGATATGGGGCGCAGCGCCAAGGGCGTCAGGGGCGTAAAACTTAGCAAGAAGGACGCCGTCATAGCGATGGAGATAGTGAAGCCCGACGGGACGGTCCTGACCGTGACACAGGAGGGCTTCGGGAAGCGGACCAGTTTCAAGGAGTATCGCATACAGTCACGCGGAGGCAAGGGCATAACAAACATAAAGATAACGAAGAAGAACGGCGAGGCGGTTGCCATGAAACCCGTGAGCGACAAGGATGAAATAATGCTCATAACCGAAAAGGGCATGATAGTCCGTTCTCCCATAAAGGATATAAGGACAACCGGAAGGAGCACGCAGGGGGTGCGGCTCATGCGTCTCGACTCCGGCGACAAGGTCGCCTCCGCCGCGAAAATCGTTCCCGAAGAAGGGAACGGGGAATAAGCGCCGTCCCCATCGTCTAGTCAAATGAGCCCACAACTTACGGAGCGACAGCGACGTAAGTTGTCACACTCGTTTGCCGCGCGCGGGGCGAATTTGATCCCGCCTTTGGCGGGATCTTACAGAGTAGAAATGTGTGTCCCCATCGTCTAGTCTGGCCTAGGACACAAGCTTTTCAAGCTTGCGACTGGGGTTCAAATCCCCATGGGGACGCCA
>CAZPYQ010000036.1:0-12137 GCA_964590585.1 uncultured Planctomycetia bacterium
CTTCCTGATAAACGCCGGCTCTACCGGTATGCCGAACACCCTTATCATGCCGGGGCCGGCGCCATAGACCTTAAGGTCTGCCTTTGCCTCTTCGGAAGCGACCACATACAGGTCCACGTGTTTCGCCACCCAGAAGGAATGCATCCTGTAATCCGTAACGACCGTCACGAGTTTCGTCTTGAGGAGCCCCTTCGACTTGAGATTCGATATAATCTCGTTGGCGAGAAAATGGGTCGACAATACGACGTCGGGCCTGGTATCGAGAAGAAATCTTACAAATTTACGCGAGTGGAGCCAGTTCATGTAGCGCCTCGCCAGGGCGATCGGGGCGCCGAGATAAAAAATATTCGTAAGAAAATAAAACGCCCCCCATATCTTCGCGAACCTGTTTATCATGAGGAGATAAAAGGCCAGGTAGGACTTCCTGAAGTAACTCGTCATGTAATCGAGCGAGTCTATAATTGTCGCTTCGACGCCGGCGGGTTTAACCTCATCGAATGCCTTCTTTATGGCGAACGCGGCCTTGGCATGGCCGATACCCGCGGTCGCGTAGATGATAAGCACCTTTTTATTGGTCTCCACTTGCCTCCTCTTCAGGTTCCAGGCCGACTATATAATCCACGGCTTCCTTGAGGCTCGAAAACACCTGTTGGGGCCGCAACTTTGCCTTGCGGATATCCTCCAAAGACGTCTTACCCGTCAAAAGGAGCGCCGTTTTAAGCCCGGCGTTAATGCCCGCCTCCACGTCGACAAGCGTATCTCCTATGAAATAGGCGTTCGTTTCACCTATCCCGCGTTCCTTCCTCGCCTTGTCGAATAGCCCCGGTTTGGGTTTTCTGCAGACGCAACCCTCTTCCGGGGTATGTACGCAGTAGTACGACATCTCTATCTTTCCGCCATGCGATATCACAGCGCCTCTCATCTTACGGTCTACCTTTTTAAGATCCTCTCTCGTGAAATGCCCCCTGTTGACCCCTGCCTGGTTAGATATCACGATGACCCTGTAGCCGTGCCCTTTAAGCTTCTTGAGCGCCGCGAAGACGCCGGGCAGGAAACGGAAGTCGCTCCACTTCGTCACGTAATTATGCTTCGTCCAGCCGCCCGGGTCCTTATTTATAACGCCGTCCCTGTCCAGGAATATCACTTTCCTCATCTTTTTCGCCATGGCATCAATCCAGAAATCTGTATTTTAAAAGCGTCGCTAAGGCGCTTATCCCGTGGAACCACTTTATCTTCTTCCCCTCGCCGTAACTCCTGCCGTAGTAAGAAATGGGTATCTCGTAAACCCTCAAGTTCTTCTTCAGCACCTTCGCCGTAAGTTCCGGTTCGACAGAAAAATCGTTGGACCTTATATCTATGCCCTTCAAAACGCCGATTCTAAAGACCTTGTATCCGGTCTCCATATCCGTCAGGGTCGTGTTATAGAGAAGGTTCGTCATAAACGTCAGGAAGTCGTTGCCGACCCTGTGCCAGAAGAGGTGGACCCTCTGGGGCCTGCCTCCGGACAGCCTCGACCCGTATACCACGTCTGCCACGCCTTCCCGTATGGGCCCGGCCAGGAGATTGAGCTCGCCGGGGTCATATTCCAGGTCGGCGTCCTGTGTAGCCACGACCTCTCCGGAAACGCTCTTAAAACCCGTCCTTAAGGCCGCGCCCTTGCCCATGTTGCGTTCGTGATAGACAATCCTGACGCGGGCGTCAAACTTTGACGCCTTGAGGATGTCCCTTGTCCCGTCTGTCGAACAGTCATCCACTATTATGAGCTCCTTCAATATGTCCAGTTTAAGGACCTTGTCTATTATCTTAAGCGCCGTATCCTTCTCATTGTAGACCGGCATCACGACCGACAGGAATCTATTTTCCATATCATGCTCCCCAGTTAAAATTCTCTCGACTTCTTTTTCAAGAGTTCCAGCAATTCCTTCTTTTTGGGATCTACCATGACCTCGGAGCCGTGCAGGGGCCTTGTCGCGTTCAGAATGCCGCCAAGGGCCGCGTCGTCCGTCAAAAGCACCTCAAGCTTCTTCTTTTTTTTGCGTTTCAATATCTTGTAAAGTGCAAGAGGCGCGAAGAAGAACGGGTTTAAGTCTATCCGTCTTATGTCAAAATGGTCGAGGGTGACCGGCCACTCAAGGCCCTTCTTTAAATATATATAGATCTGGTGCCCGGCCCTGGCAACGTTCACGGCTATATCATCGGTCTTGCCGGGGGCGTTGGGCCCGCTTAAAAAATACCCCACCCTGACGTGCCTGCCCCATCTGCCGAAAAAGACCTCCTCGTTCTTCCTGAAGAGTTCTCTGTTATCCTTAAAGGCCTTGAAACTGGTATTCTCCTTATGGTAGACGTAAGAGGCCTTCGCCCTGGCCGTCCTGAATCCCAGGGCCTGGGCCCTCTTGCAGTAATCGGTATCGTCAAAATAGCCCAGGTGGTATATCTCGTCGAGGAGCCCCAACTTTTCTATGACGGGCCTCTTCAAGAGCATGCAGAAACCGCGGCAGGTATAGAGCTCCTGTATCTCGCCCTTGAATTTTTTAAGGGAAGCGGCGTACGCGTCTATGGAGGCGCCTTCCGGGAACTGCCCCGACGTATTGCTGGAGGGGTTAAGGAGCCCTATCTCCGGGCGGGATTCCATGACCGCTATCATCTCCGCGAGCCATCCTGAAGCCGCCACCGTATCGTTATTCATTATGCAGATATAAGGCGCGCTAGACGCCTTGATGCCCTGGTTCACCGCCCTTACGAACCCCAGGTTTTCGCTGTTCCTTATCAGGATGAGCTCCCTGTCGCCCTTCGCCCCTTTAAGGCCTTTAAGATATTCTTCGGTCTCTCTCTTGCTGGCATTATCTATCAGTATGAGCCTGTACGGATAATCCGTGTGGCGCATGACGGAGTCGACGCACTCCTTCGTCGCCTCCAACTGGTCCCAGATTGGAATGATAATATCACATTTCATCTGTAAGATATTTTTTTTGCGGGTGACGCGAGTACAGCCCGCGGAGCGCACAAGCGGAGTGCTTGGGGATGGGGGTCTTCGACGAGATACTACCCTGAGCCCCAACGAAGCGCGGAGCACCGCAAGGGCTGGACGAGCGGCAGGACCCGCAAAAAAAATCATCCCAATAGAGTGCGCTACTCATCATTTATTATCCTTCACAAGCTCCCAATACTTCGCCCAGGTCATGAAATTTATAAGGGCGAAGAGGATAGAGAAGACTAGCCCGTAGACGCCCTCCTTGTATCCCTGCTTCTTCACATAGGACTTCCAGAAGATCTTAAACGTCCTGCCCGTCATGTTGCCGCGTATCTTTTTTTCGCTTAAATTCCCCAGGTCCTTTAAAAGACGCCTGGCCGCTATGCCGGTGTAGCGGTTCTGCCTGTCTATGAACTGGGCTATAGAATCAAAAGGATAATGTTCTATGTCGGCCTCTATGACTCCGCTCCTGCCGCTGTATACAGGGACCTCGTGGATATCGCCCTCGAACCTCACCCTGGTCTTGTTGACAAGGTTGGGTATGTAATGGCACCATCCGCCGTGCTCCATGTAATGCCCCAGGAAGAAGTTCTTCCTCCTGAATTTATAGAGTTCCAGATCCTCCTTCTTCGAAAGCGCCTCTTCCATCTTCCGCCTGAACTCTTCTGTAACGACATCATCCGCGTCGAGCTGCAGCACCCATTCGTTCGAGGCCGCGTCCATCCCGGCGTTCCTGTCGTCAGCGAATGACCCCGTGAATCCGTGCCGGACGACCCTGGCGCCTGACGACCTGGCGATATCGACCGTCTTGTCGTCGCTATAGCCGTCCACGACTATCACCTCATCGGCCCATCTCACGCTTTCGAGGCACCGGGCTATCTTCTTCTCCTCGTTCTTCGCTATTATAACCACCGTAACGGGAATCTTTTCCATATCAATCCTTCATCTGTGTAATCCTTTTAAAATCCGCGCAATCGTTTTTATTTCCTGTCGTGTATTTCATCAAATTTCTTTTTCTTCGTCAATATCTTAAGGCTTGTTCTCAATTTAAAAAACGGCCCCGGGAAGGTCCTCGCCACTATATTGGAGTGGCAAGGCAGGCCCTTTAAGCTCGAGGCGTCCTTCATGTATATATGCACCCAGTTTCCCGTGCGCGCGGTATTCAGGATATCGGCCATGTCGCGCTCCGACAAGAACGACCCTTTACCCGAAAGCCTGTAGAGTATCCTCCTCACCTTACCCCACCTATTCTCGTATATATCTTTGTTTCTGGCAAAATCGGCGTAGAACTTTTCCGTCCTGACAAAAGAGGCGCCCTCTTTATGCCAGACATAAGCCCTGCACGCCCTCACGCATCTAAACCCCTCTTTTACCGCCCTCCTCGAGTAATCGGTGTCCTCAAAATTGCCCATGCCGTATATTTCGTCAAAGAGGCCCGCCTTCTCTATGACCGCCCTCTTTATGAGCATGCAGAAACCTACCGCGGAGCCGAGCTCGACGGACAGTTCTCCGGAACCTTTAATCCTTTCGGCGTACGCGTCTATCCCCTCTCCCTTTACGGGGCGCTGCCCAAGGTTATTGCTCGACGGGTTTACGATACCTATGCCTTCGGACGAGTTTAAGACATCTACCATGGCCCTTAGCCAGCCCCTCGTCACCACGGTGTCGTTATTAAGCAGCAAGACGCATGGCGCGCGAGAGGCGAGGATGCCCTGGTTAGCGGCCTTTACGAACCCCAGGTTCTTATCGTTTCGTATCAGTATGACCTGCGGCGATCCGGGCGCCTTTAGATTCTCGAGATACCTCCTCGTTTCCTCGTCGCTGGCGTTATCTACGATTATGAGCCGATACCCCGGCTCCGTATTCTTCAAAACGGAACCGACGCAGCCCATAGTGAGCGCCAGGTTGTTCCAGACCGGTATGATTATGTCGCAGTCCATATATACCTAACTTTTTGATAAAGCATCGGCGAGGCCTTCTATCCTCTTCATCTCTTTCTCGAGATCCGCGCAATAGACGCGAGGACCCGCGTGCGATAATAGCCGGGCGAGGGTTTTATCGTCTGTAAAGATAATGTCGTAACGTTTCCCTTCGCCCCTTAGCCTGTTAAGCAGTACCTTAAGATAAACAAGCGGCGCGTAAAAATATTTCGGCAATAGCCTCTCTCTTATGTTTATATGTTCCGCGGCGAAAGGCGAGCCGGGGTTCCAGAAGTATACTATGTGCTGCCTCCTCGCGAGCGAAAACAGGACGCGCGAGAAAAGCTCCTTATCCCGGCTGCGGGTCGCTATAAACAGGACTTTAAGCGTCCTGCCCCATTTGGAACGGAATATACAACTGTTCCTGGAATGGAGTTGTCGGCCCTTATCGTTTTTGAATACGGCGGAGAAGGTCGAGCCGGATACGTGCTCGACATACACGTCGTTCGCCTTGACACACTTGAATCCGGCGCGTATGGCCCTTATGGAATAATCATGGTCGTCATAGTACCCCAGGCCGTATGCCTCGTCCAGGAGGCCTATCCTGTCTATCACGTCTCTTTTGGTCAATAGACAATAACCCCTGCAGAAATCCACTTCCATGAAACGGCCTTTCGATGAGACGTCTTTTTTGACCTCAAAATGCGGGTTTATCATCCCGATGGTCTTGTCCACGGAAAAGAGGCCCAATAATTTTGAGAGCCAGCCGTCCGTCCTGACCACCGTATCGTTATTCATGAGGCATACATAGGCCGCGCCGGATAACCTTATGCCCTGGTTGGCCGCCTTCACCCAGCCGAGGTTGTTCCGGTTTCTAACCAGGAGCGCGTCCTTGTTCGACCGTTTAAAATCCTCCAGGAAGGAGGCGGTCGAAGGGTCGCTACCGTTATCTATCAGGATCAGCCTGTAAGGCGCCCTGGTAGTATCCACTATGCTCATAAGGCATCTTTTGGTCAGGTCGAGCCTGTTGTAGATGGGGATTATTATATCGCAACCGGTCTCATTCATAAAACGTGCCTCGCCTCTTTTATCATTGCGGCAAGATCCCTGCCTTCTTTCTCCCAGTCGCAAACCGTATGGCCGGCGGGCAGTGTTATTAGATTCGCCTTAAGCGCCTTCGCCAAAGAGCGCGTAAGGCCGAGCAGGGATTCGTCCAGTCTTATGATGGCGTCGAATCTCTTGCCGCGCATCCTGGGCTGCAGCCTTTCCAGTATCTTGCCTCCTATCACGAGGTCGAAGATACCCCTCGGCATGTTAAAACCGCTTACCTTTATGTTCTGGTGCGGCGGAAGGCGGAACTTACTCCTAATCTCATCTACTGACCTCCTAAGCGAGCCCGCGCCCCTTCTTAAATCCACCCATAAATGGACCCATGACCACTCCCTGGCAAGGCCATATGCCAGAAGAACGGCCGGCGAGAGCGAATCCAGGTCCGGCTCCTCCATGTAGACCGCTATGCCGACACGAAGATGTTTGCCCCACTTATCGTAATATATCTTCTCGTTTCTTTTAACCCACTCCTCCCGGTTGCCGGCCGTGTTGAACGAGCCGTGCAGCCGGTGGTACACGTAGGAGTCGTATATCGCCACGGACTTATACCCGGCCGCGTGCGCGCGCATCGAATAATCCGTGTCATCAAACCCGCCTATGCCGAAAGACTCGTCAAGATAACCTATCCTGTCTATGACCTCCCGCTTCACCAGCATGCAGAACCCCTGGCACTGGTTCATCTCCATGAAGATGCCCTTATTCTTCTCCAGTGTCCTGGCGTACGCCTCGATCGGGGTATCGAGGTGCCCGTCGCACTGCGGGTTCACGAGACCGACGTCCTTATGCGTTTCGGCGAAGCCTATGAGCCGCTCGAGCCATCCCGGCGCGGGTATGGTGTCGTTATTCAATATGCACACGTAAGGCCCCGCCGATATCTTGAGGGCCTGGTTTACCGCCTTGATAAAGCCGAGGTTCTCTTCGTTTCTTATAAGCTCTACGTCCCGGGGCCTCGTCGCCTTAACATCCTCAAGGTACCGCTTCGTATCTATGGCGCTCGCGTTATCGACAAGTATCAGCCTGTAAGGGTACCCGGTATTTTTCAGTATGCTTTCAATGCAATCCCTTGTGTAGTCAAGCTGGTTCCAGACGGGTATTATTATGTCGCAACTCATCCCTGGGCCCTTAACTTTTTACGGAATTTCCGTAGATGCTTCTTTATCTTCCTCTCTATTATATGGTCCGCCTTCCTCCTGAACTTGACCAAAAAAGGCATCCTTACGGACTCTTCCAGCACCTTATTCAAAAACACGTAATCCACACCCCTTATCTTGGCCCCGGTCGGCGACCTGGAATAATCCCTGTGGTCCTTTACGAGAGAGAGCCCGTTTTCCACGCAGTATCGGTACAGGTCGCTTCCCGGATGCGGCGTGTAGAAGGCCGGGCTCGCCCTGTACGGCTTTATCCTTTTTATCATCCTGAGGGTATCGAGGGCCTCCTCTTTCGTTTCGGTCGGGATCCCGAGCATGTAATTCGCCCACACGCGTATGCCGTATCTTTTGCAGATATCGTTCGCCCTGTAGTTTTCGCTTACGGTGACGCCCTTCCTCAAAAAATTCAATATCCTCTGGTTTCCGCTCTCAAACCCTACGAGGAACATGGCGAGCCCGGCCTTCGCCATCTTACTTACCATATCCTCGTTCCTGCAGATGATGTCCGCCCTCGACTGGCATACGAAAGGCTGTCGGAACGCGCTGCTCCTGTATTTATCGCAAAATTCCAATACCCATGCCTTGTCTTCCGTCAGGCAGTCGTCGTGTATCATGAGGCTTTGAAAATCGTATTTGTCCCTCAAGGACCTCAATTCATCGATTATATTGCCGACGGTCCTGCGCCTAACCTTGCGGCCGAATATCTCCCTCTCCGCCGGCTGGCAAAAACTGCAATTATAAAGGCACCCCCTGCCCGCTATTATGGTTACGAAAGGTATCCTCAAAAAATGGTCTATGGGCATCTCGCCTAATTTAAATATATCCCTGTCGGCGAAGGGGAGGCTCTCCAGTTCCGGCTTCACACCCGCGATGACCTTAGGAGGCGCCTTTCCGGCCTCCAGATCGTCCAGGAGGGCGCTAAAGCTTATCTCGCCTTCGCCCCGGATGATGTGGTCTATATCCTTATTTCCGGAGACTTCGTCCGTCGCCACGGTCGGGTGGGCGCCGCCCACGACCGTCCTTATGCCGCTATCCGTATCCTTTATTATCTTCACGGCCTCCATGACGGCTCCATAATCCACGCTCATCATGCTGAGGCCCGCGACGTCAGGCGAAAATTTTACGACCTCTTTTCTAAACTCATCCCACGAAGAGACCTGCCGGAGGTCCACGAGGCCCACGGCGCGGCCGGGGCGCCTGGCGCTGCTGGCTATCGAAGCCAGCCCGTGATGCAGCCATATGAGACGCGGCCGCCTTCCGGGCTCCGGGAACGACGAACCCTCTATTCCGGCATGTACCAGAAGGACCTTCACGTCTGGCCGCCTTTCCCGCTTTTATCCAGGATCTCTTCCGCCGCCTTTATGACATCTTCGGGTTTTATGCCTTTTAGGCATATCACGTCTTCACACAACCTGTATTTAAATTTCTTATAACAGGGCCTGCAGGGAGCTGCCTTGTTCAATACCGTTATATTCAGGGAATCCGAATACTGCGGCCCGTAGACCTTATCGTCCACCGGGCCGAATATGGAGACCGTGCTGACACCCAGCCCGGCCGCCATGTGGAGCGGCCCCCCGTCGTTTGTCACGATGACGCGGCACCGCGCCATGAGACCCAGGAGCCCCCCTATGGTCGTCTTTCCGCAGGCCATCACGGCCCTGGCCTTCATGAGGCCCTGCATTTCCCGGCATAGCGGTATCTCTTTACGGTCTCCCAATATGATGATCGTGGCGCCTTTCCCCTGGACCAGCCTGTCGGCGACCTTGGCGAAACCGTCCCTGCCCCACCTCCTGTAATCCGCGTCCTTTCCCCAGCTTGCCCCGCAGCCCGGTATTATCCCTACAAGAAGGGCATTATCGTCGACATCGTTATCCTTAAGAAAGTTGCCGGCCCAGGCCTTGTCCGCCTCGGTCACATAGATGCGCGGCCTCGCATAATATCTTTCTATGTCTATGTCCAGGGGCCTTAAAAGGTCAAGGTAATACTCAATGACATGTTTATCGTTAAAACCGTCTATGTCTATCCTGTCCGTAAGGAACCTCCCCCTCTTCCTGTAGTTCAAGCCTATCCTCCTTTTAATACCGATTAATTTCAGGATCATGCTGAACTTATAGCCAAGGGAGAGGTCTATGGAGATATCATAAACATCTCTTTTTATGGTCCGCAAAAAACCCAGGGTCTTTTTTATGCCCTCTATCCTGGAGCGTTTCCATACCTCAACATGCTCGTCCTTCTCGTAGACGTACAGCCTGTCTATATAAGGGTTTGTCTTTAAAAGCTCATACGTCCTTTTATTGCAGACGTATCCTATGAAACAACCGTCATAGTTCTTCTTCAGGATCTCTATCAACGGGGTCGAGAATATGACGTCTCCTATCCCGAACGGGTTCACTATGAGTATCCTGGGGCTATTCACTTATCATCCTTTAAGGTAGACCCTCGAAATGGCCTGGCTCAACCCTATGGCGAACCAGAAGAGGGTGACAAGATTCAATGAATAGAGGTTCGTATCAAAGAAACTGTGGACGAGGAAGGCGAAGACCCCGACGGATACGCTCCACAGTATACCGGCGAAAAAGGCGTCTTTTATCCTTCGCGAATCCTTTAACGCGGACTTGAAGTATGAAAAGACAAGCCATAGAAATCCGGCCAGGCCTATGAGGCCAGTATCGGATGCCATCTGAAGATAGCAATTATGGGCGTAACTGCCTTTTTCGCCCTTCCATTGGTCGTTCCTCTCTTCTTTGAATCTCGTGAAAAAGGTATTTATGCCGTTACCCAGGACCGGATGATCCTTAAAGATCTTAAGGCCCGTATCCCACATGAAGAACCTGTCGTCGACGCTTTTCATGCCGAATATGTACTGCGACATCTCCATCTTCAGGATAAACGGCATGGCTATCGCCGCAATCAATAAGATTATGAGCCAGGCCTTCTTCTTTGAGACGGCCACATATACAGTCGATATTATGAGCCCCACCCATGCGCCCCTGGTCTTCGCGAGAAAGAAGAGGTAGAAGACCCCCGCCGAAACGAACGCCATGAGATATCGCGTCCTTTTTCTCGCGATATCGAATATCGCGACGGACGCTATGGGAAATATGAAAAGCAGTATCCACGCCGAAAGGTCGTTTGGAAAAGGAAACGATGCCGTGGGAAAGCCCCTGAAGAAACCCTCTGTAGAGTCCGGGAGGGGATAGAGACGTTCCTTGAAAGACGGATAATTATGCAGCGCGTCTACCCCTGAATAATAATATTGGCCGAAACCGTCAAGCGTTATCACGATGACCGAAAGGAGCGCTACCACGAGCAGGTCCCTTATCTTCTCTCTATTATCGAGGCTTTCCACCATGACAAAATAGAGCGCTATGTATTTTAAATGTTTGGTAAAAAACGCCTTCAGGCTCAAACCCATGTAGCCGGTATTTAAAAATGATGGCAGGATCGTCATGATAAAGATAAGAACCGGGACGTTTAAGTCCGTCTTGACGAGCCGAATATCGGAATTCAGGATCTTCCTGATAAACCAGAGCGCTATGGCAAGGGCTATGGAAAATTCCGATATGGACTTCGAAAAAGGCACGGCGAAGACTATGGCGAAGAGGCACCATTTTATCGCGTAATCGGATATGGCGTTAAACCTTGCTTTATTCAATTCCCTTTTTCCTCCTGCGCCTGCCGAACCTGCCGGTATCCACCATCGCCAACCTTATTCCCAGGCCGGCCATGAAGGCCGCGATGAGCGCGATGACCAGGATGGCGGGCTTTAGCGCCAGGCGCTGGACCAGAAGGGCGCCTAGGCCGAGCATGACGCATATCCCGAATATGACCAGGACCGTCCTCCGCCTCTTCAGGCCCAAAAGCGCGAGCCTATGCGAAGAATGGTCCCGTCCGCCCTGAAATACGGACCTGCCCTCCATGAGCCTCATAGCCGTAACGAGGGTGGTGTCGAAAATGGGATAGGCCAGTATGATGACGGGCATCATCAAAGAGGTCGTCAAGAATCTTGTGTTCCAACTGCCCAGGACCGCTATGGAAGCCAGTATGAACCCGATAACGAGGCTTCCCGTGTCGCCCATGAAGATATTCGCTTTTGGGAAGTTATGCTTAAGGAACCCCAGGCAGGACCCTGCCAGGGCGAAAGACATGACGGCCACCGCGGGCTGGCCGCTTGTCCACATCACAATGCCGAAGAATATGCCGGCTATGCCCGCGATACCGGACGACAGCCCGTTCATATTATCCAGAAGGTTGAAGGAATTCGTGACCCCCACGAGCCACACGTAGGTCAGGACCGTATTCAGATAATAATTCTGAAGGAATTCCATGCGGATGCCGGCCTTGACCACGGACATGGCCGCCAGGAACTGCGCCAGGAGTTTCAACTCCGGCATCATCCCTATCTTGTCGTCCACCAGTCCAATCACGAAAAGAATGGCGCTGCCCATTATTATGCTTAAGATCTTCGGGTCATTGCCGGGGTTCAGGGCGGTAACGAGGCCTATTATAAACGCGGCGTAGATGGCCACACCCCCTAAAAGAGGCGTCGGCCTGGCGTGCACCTTATTGCCTCTCGGATGGTCGAGATAGCCCAGCCTCCATGCCGCCTTTCTGCAAAGAGGCACCACGCTGTAGGAGACGAGCATGGCTACCAGAAAAACTTCTACAACCGTAAATATGGTTATCATGGCCTTTTACCCGCGCGCCGCGCCCGCCTTACGGCCGGCCCGGGCGGGATTTTACTTTTCAAAATATTCTATTATGTGCTCAAGCATCTGCCTTAACCCCACCTCCGGCCTGAACCCTATGAGTTTTTTTATCTTGGTTATATCCGGCTTCCTGTGGCGCATGTCCTCAAATCCCTTTTCATAGGCCTTCTTGTAAGGTATGTGGACGATCTTCGACCTGGAACGCGTCAGGGCCTTAACCTCGTCGGCCAATTTCCGGATGCTTATCGCCTTGGGGTTCCCCACGTTGAAGATCTCTCCC
>CAZPYQ010000037.1:0-4477 GCA_964590585.1 uncultured Planctomycetia bacterium
ATGACGGAGAGGACGATATTCAGTTTCTTTTTGGGCTTCAGGGGCAGGATAGGCTCTTCCGCCGGATCCTGGATACTCACGTTATTGGCCTTGAAACCGTCGAGGGCGTATTTGGACTCGTCCCTGCCTTCGCCTGTCACAACATCATACGTGAAGGGGGACTTCTTGGTCTCTTCTATCTTATCCGTCATCTCCGCCATCTCTTTTTTGAGCCGTATCATCTCGGGATGCTTGTGCTTGTAGACCTTGCTGTATTCGGAGAGTTTCGTCTCCAGTTTCAGGTATTCGTTCTTCAAAAGGTTTACGAGTTCGCTCCTGCTTATGTAGTAGAGGTTGCGCTTGACGTATAATTCGGCTATGCGGTTCGCTATCTTCGCCGCCAGCGCCGGGTCGGTATTGTCGACATTGAGCTTCAAGAGCCGTGTATCGCGGACGGGCTCGACGCGTATGGTCTTCAAAAATGCCTTGACCGGCTCCTTCTCATTTTTATATTCTGGAGAACCGGCCAATTTAAACTCCTCGAATACCTTGCGGACGAGGGATTGGGATGAAAGTATCTCGGCCTGGCTCTGGTAGTATTCCTTGTAGGAGAAGTAGTTCTGCGATTCCAGGGAGACGGCCCCTGTAGTGGTAAGGACATTGGGGCTCTCTACGTCTATAAGAAGGGTCGTCGTAGCGCGGTAGACGGGCTTCATTATGAAACTGCCGGCGGTAACGGTAAGGACGGTGGTGATGAAGAAGATTATCACTATGCCGCGCCTGCGGCGCAGGACGTTCAGGTAATCTTTTAAATGCAGTTCCTGCGGACTGGATATATCCATTTAGAAGAAACTTTCTGGAACGACCACCACGTCGTCCGGCTCTATCAGCGGGTCCTTCTCCTTGGCGCCCTTATCGGTTATGTCCTTCACGTTTATCCTCACCGTCTTCTGCCTGCCCGCCTCCATACGCATTATGCTCACGTTCCTGGTATCGGCGTCCTTGGTGAACCCGCCGGCCATGGCGATGGCCTCCAAAAGCGTGACGCTCCGCTCTAAGGGCATGTCGTACTTGCCGGGCTTATTCACCTCGCCTATGACGGAGACCTGCCGCGAACGGTATTCCTCTATGAAGACCAGGACCTGCGCGGTCACCAGGTAATCCGCTTCGAGGAGTTCCTTCAATTTCTCCTCGACATCCCTCACCGTGAGCCCCCTCACCGGGACCTTCCCGAGAAGAGGAAACGATATGTCGCCGTAAGAGGTGATCCTGGTCCTGGTGGTGAGATCCGGCTGGCCATGGACGGTGATGGTGAGGACATCGCTGGGCTGGAGCCTGTAATCGGACTTATCCGCGGCCGCGAGATAGGCCGCGAGGTTTAAGAATGCGAGAGCCAGAAAAATACTAAAAAATTTTCGCATGTTAAAAACCGACGGTCCCCCCTATGGTCACTATATTATCGAAGTAGTCGAATATCTCGAATTTCGATATCCTCTGGGTGTACCTGTACTTGGCGTCGAATGAGAGCCACTTCTGCACGTCGTACCTTAAACCGGCTCCGCCTTCGAAATAATTGTCCCATCTCTTGCCTGTCTCGCCGTTCTCGGTGGAACTGCTCGGATAAAGGTGGAGTTGGTACGAACCGAAGAGGTCCGCCGATAACTTCCGGTTAAACCTGTGCCTGTAGGTCGCGCCTATCAGGTTGGCGTTATAATAATTCATGTTCGCGTACGTGGATTCGTAGACGGTCATCACGGCGTTCACCACTATATCGTCGTCTTTGGTGGGATGGTAGTCGAAGCCGCCCCTTATGACCGGGCCTATGTAATCCTTGTCGGCCAGGACGTCGGAATTATCGTAATTCTGGTACCTGAAGCCGGCCCTGAAATCCACGTTCGCCTTGGCGAACCACTCCCCCCTGAATCCCGCCAGTATCTCGTCATAATAAGAATCGGGCGGGATGGAAGAGTTATAATAGTGGATGAAGCCCAGGTCGTTCTCTAAAAGAAAGAACGTTTTGGGAAGGAACCTGTATGCTATGGTCGCGTCTATTATATTATAGATCCGGTTCCTGTCCTCATAGGCCAGCGATCCGAGATAGAGGTCCTTCGAGTCGTACATCTCGATCCTGTTCGTGTAGCCCAGGTCGAATCCCAACTGGTCGAACTGCGCCGCGATGCCGGCCCTTAAGTCGTTTTCGTCCCTTTTAAGGCGCCTGGAATTTTCATCAGCCGCCCTGTCCGTATATATCCTGTAAACGTCTTTTACGGTTATCTTGTAGTCGGTGAGGTTTATCTCCGCCAGGCCCCTCACCCTGTGGTCTATGTGGTTTTCCAGGCGGTATTTGTTGTAAAGGAATATGCCCATTTCGTAGTCGAAACTTAAACCGTTGTCCTGCAAGGGCACCTCGATGCCCACGGAAGGCTTGAGGATTGTGATGCCGTCTGCCTTTCTATCGGTGTTGTTCAGGAATATGTTGGTCTCTATCTGTTCCTGGACCTTGAACGCGGAATGGAGTATCATGTCCCCGGCCTTTATCCCTTTTCTGTCGGGCAGGTCGGGATTGACGAGTTGAGCGAAAGATATACCGCAGGATAATAAAAAAAACAATATTGCCGCAATAGAAATTTTAAAAAACCGCATTCTTCGCCCCCTTTATTGAAGTGGGATAATTATATCATTATATATATAAATGTCAAGGTCAAAAAGGGGACAATTCCTCTGGAACTGTCCCCTTAAAATAGCGCTTTTTACGCCTTACGCCTTAAGTGGTGCTGGCCTTACTGTCGTCACCCGTATTCTCCGGGGTAACATCAGGAGGTTCTGGCGTATTTTCCGAAGGAGGCGCTTCCGTATACGGCTCCGCCAATACCCCGACGTCCCATGTCGTTATAGCCGCCTGCTTCTCGGCCTCCGTGGCCGGCCTGGGCCCGTCTATCGTCCCGTCGGCATTGACCGTCATGATCATGCCGACCGTTATGGTATACGTCTCTCCGGTAACAGAGTCATAAAAGTTTATGGCTCCGTCAGTTACGTAAACGCTTGTGCTGGTAGGCGTAGCGTTTACGTAGAAAGTCGTTCCTCTTGCCCCGGATATCGCCATGGGCGTCTTGACATTAAACTCTGAATCTGGGCTCATCTTCTGTAATATGGCCCTTAAGTCCCCTATCGGCATGTTTATATTGACCTTGCTGGCGGCCTCGCCCAACTTCAAGTCCTCTATCGTTATCTCCGTGCCGGGCCTCAAGGCAACCGTGCTCTTATCGCTGAATTCCAGGAGGACGTTGGAATCGGCCTCCGTTTTGAGGGAGTCCTTTTCGTTAACAATCTGCCCTGCCGTGGCTTCGGACCACTCAGCGGCACCTGCCGGCTTTATCAATACCCTGCCGGTTAAGGCCTTTATGGCCAAGGCCTCTCCTTCAGCGTATAGACACGCGGTAAATGTTAGGAACAAAAAGCTCGCTATGGCCAACATCTTTAATAGTTTCATATTATCTCCTCCTGAAAATTTTTATAGGTGCTTATTAAGAATAGCATATATTATATACAAAGGCAATGAAAAAAACTCACTTTTTTACGCCTAACAATTTTGGGCTATCTACGAGATGTGTGCACCGGGGTCTGTTATTCGATATTTTCTTCGACATAAGTGGCCAGTAGTTCTCTTATCGCGTCGGGAGGTATCAGGCCGAAATAGTGGTCCGTTACGGCATGCGCCATCTCATGCGCCATGATAGCGTACGAGATATCGCGTTCGGTCGTGTAGATGGTCTCAAACTTATGGATATAGAAAGAGATATAATTCTCATCCGTCCTGAAGATATTATAATACGCCTCGTTCAGGTCCTCCCTTGTCTTGAATATCTTTATCGTGATAGTCATCCCTGTTGGGTACATGCCTAGCGTGGACTTTACATTGGATAATAACGACTCTAACCTCGAGGCGAGGTCGTAGGCCGCGTCTCCCGAGGAAGAGCCTCCCCCTCCAAAGAAGAAACTCCTCCTGAACCGCCTTTCGACGCGCCTTAGGTCCACGTCCGGGTCGTAATATATATTGATACCCGCGCCCCTTATCACGAGAAACCCTCCAGGCGCCTCCCGCGGCGAAGAGGCCTTGAACGCCCCCTCCTGGTCGGCCGTGAACAAAGGGTACTGGAAGAGCCACGGGATCATGACCCCGCACAATACCGCGTATCTGGCGAACCTTGCCGCCGCCTTGCCCATCATGCCCTCTTCATGTGGTGAATTTTAAAACTATCGCCTTGAGTGCGGCGAACCTTTTCTTCGCCTCGAGCGCGTCGCCCTTCTCCAGGGCCGCCTCTATCTCCGGGATCTCGCGCTTCATCCTGGAGACGCTGTTCCTGAAACTGCCGACCGCGTCGTTCAAAATGGCCGGCAGCGCCTGCAGTTCGTCATTTTTGCGGATATTGAACCTTACCGACAGGTCGCCCTCCGCTATCCTCTCCACGTCCTTCTCCAGGCGGTAGAGGGGCCCCGC
>CAZPYQ010000037.1:4487-8206 GCA_964590585.1 uncultured Planctomycetia bacterium
CCGCTATGCGGTGCGAAGTGAAGAGCGTCACCGCCACGGTCGCCAGCCCTACGAGCGCTACCATTATCAGACTGCTTAAAAGTACCGCCGGCAGTATGAAATCGGCCGTAGACTTCATGACGAGGCGCGTATTCTCGAAAGTCGTCGTGACCGTGGCCCGCGACATCGCGTAGATGATGAGGCCGGATATGGCCGCACCCGCCACGACAAGCGTACAGAATTTCAGTATGAAATCCCGCTGGAATTTCTTCTTGATGAAGTAGTTCTTTCGTCTGTTTCGGAATTCTTTGGCCATGTCCGCCCCCTTCTTTATTTCGTCTCTATGCTGTCGAGCAGTTTATAATCTATTTTCACGTTCGCTTTTTTGCGCAGATCCGCCATCCACTTCTCGAACGCCTCTTCCTTCTTGCGCTTCATTATATACTCCCTCACCCTGGGAGCGACCTTCTCGAAAGGCCCTATGTCCGTCTCTTCCTCTTTGATAACCCGGATTACCGCCCAGTGGTTGCCGCTTTTTATAACCTGACTCGCCTCGCCCGGCATCAATGAGAAAAGAGGGTCCTCGAGATATTTCGGAAGGTCCCCCATGGAGCACCACTCCGCCGTCCTGCCGGAGGAAAGCGTATCCTTAAGGGACTCTTTTACCTCGTCAAATTTATCGCCCGATGCTGACAGCCTCTCCGCCTGGTCCCTGTCTTTTAAGATAACTATATCCGCGTAGAGCTTACGCTTCATCTTCCGGTATTCTTCGAGCATCTCGACATCTTCCACGCGTATACCGCGCGCGAGGTCATACGACTTCTTTTTGAAGAGGAGCTTTAAAAGCGCCTGTTCCCAGCGCCTCTCTATCTCCTTCATGAAGCCCCTCTCCTTGTCGAAGTCCTCTTTCTGGGCCTCCTGCAGAAGCAGCCTCTTCGTTATGAGGCCCTCTATGGCCTCCTTCTTCGCCTCCGCTGGATTGGCGGAGACGGTCCTGTCGATGGGCGCCGTAACCAGGCCCTCTTTAAAGTCGGCGACTGTCATCTCGTAACTGTTCACCCGCGCGATGATGCGGTTATCCCCTGTCGGCGTTTCATGCCTCCCGCATCCGGTAATAGAATAAGCTGCGATAAGCGATAATACGAAAATAATTCCTCTTTGTTTATTCAACATGATCCTGCTCCCCTCTTTAGTATGCCCCTATCCCGAATATCACAACAGGGATAGTCTTCATGAATATCTTGAAATCGAGCCAGAGCGACCAGTTGTCGATGTACTCCAGGTCCAGGCGCATCCATTCGTCGAAACCTATCCTGCTCCTGCCGCTTATCTGCCACAGGCACGTGATGCCCGGCCTCATGGAGAGGCGGCGGCGCTGCCACGGCTCATACTTCGCGACCTCTTTTGGTACTGGCGGCCTCGGCCCCACCAGGCTCATGTGGCCGGCGAAGACATTGAATAACTGCGGCAGTTCGTCTATCGAGAATTTTCTTAAGAATTTTCCCAGGGGCGTTACCCTGGGGTCTTTTTTCATCTTGAAGACAGGCCCCTTCGCCTCATTGAGGCCCATTAACTCTTCCTGTTTTAGATGCGCCCCCTTATACATGGAGCGGAACTTATAGAAGACGAACTTTCTGCCGTTTAAGCCGATCCTCTTACTCTTATAAAATACGGGCCCGGGAGAGGTCGATTTTATGAGAATAGCCACCAGAAGAAGTACGGGGCTAAGCGCGATTATCCCCAGGCCGGAGACTATTATATCGAGCGTCCTCTTCAGAAAATGCTGCCACTCGTCGGCCAAGGTAGTCTCGAACGTGAGGAGCGGTACACCGTCAAGTTCCGTCTGCCTCAGGCGGGCTATCTTGAGATCAAAAAGATCCGCCGCTATCGTGGTCCTGACCCCCTCGGTCTCGCAGATATAAAGAGAGTTCTCTATATGGCTCAATTTCGTCCTCGGGACTATGAATACGACCTCGTCTATGGGTTCATCATGCAGTATCTTCGGGATATCGTCGAGCGTGCCGGATACTTTTATGCCTTCTATATCCCTGCCCAACTGCTCATGCTCATAGTCCACGACACCGGATATCCTTATCCCCCATTCCGGATGGCTTGTTATCTTATTTATGAAGGCCGCCGCGCGGCGACCCGTGCCCACTATCAGGAGCCTTCTAAAATTATACCCCTGGCGCCTCACGTAATGCGCTATAGAAAATATCGCCGCCTTTTCCGCGAGGATCAGGACGGAACTTCCGGCCACGAATATGATAAAGAAGAGCCTGCTTACGAAATCGAGGTCGAATATAAATACCAGCGCGCCGAAGGCCAGGGAGAACAAAAATACGCTCCTTATGATTATCCAGACGACCTCGAGGAGCGTCTTCGTCCGCATGGAATTGTACATGCCGTTAAGGTGGAGTATGACGCACCACAAGGGCACGGCGAGGAAGAGGACCACCATATAGGCGCTTAAAGGGACGGCGCTTATGTCTTTTATGACCTGGGCGGACGGTATGAAGTCGAACTTATAAAAGGCGAAGAAATGCCTTCTCAATAAAAACGTCGCGGCGAAGGCGCACGCGACCGTGAAGGCGTCGAGCGCCATCGTGACCGTCCTTACCACCCTGTCCTTCTCTTTAAGCATCTTCCCCTCGCAGGGACTGTCTCTGATTTTCTATCACTGAAATAGATCCGCCTCTGGATTTTCCTTTTTTACCAGGGCAATTATCTCACCGATTAACCCTTTCGCGGTCTCTATGGCCTCTTTTGCCTCATGGGGTGTTATATGATTTTTGGAATCATATATGAAACCATGGCGCCGTCTACGCATCCGGCTAAAGCGTCCGATGAGGCTGCCATATTTATCGCCCAAGATCATCTTTGTGAGCTCGATGATGGTCTTATGTGATTTATTCGCTGTGGGAAGGTAGCCCATCGAATATATCAATGCCCTGCTTGCCCTTATCATGCCATGATAGGCGATAGCGAATGTCCATGGCAGGTCAATTGGCAGATTTGCCTCGGCGGTCTTCAGGTCTTTCTGCGCTCGTTTAAGCTGGGACGTTATCTGCCTGAAATCCGGCTTTTCTTTTTTAATCAGGTTATCTTTTAAGAATTTTTCGTAATTCATCCTCTTCCCCCGCCAGCATTATCTTCTTATCCTTAAGTATATTTAAAAGAAAGGGCTCCTTTTCGTTGACATCCCTGATAAAATCCTTTATGGAATATATTTTATAATTAATCTCTCTCTTCAATTGTGTTTCCAGCCTATCGAGTTCCTTGATAAGTTTATCTTCATTGCATTTGCCGACTATGATCAAATCTATGTCGGAAAGGTAGTTATCCGCGGCTTTTGCGTAAGACCCGTATATAAAAGCATGGTCTATGCCTCCTATCTTTTTTAAAACCGCTTTTATGCTGCCGGCGATACCGACGGTTTTAAAAACTATGTTTTTTAATTCCGCATACAGGGGATAATCTTTATTAACTTTAAAATATCGCGCGTTTGCCCTGTATTCGCTCAAGAGGATGCCGTCTTTCTCCATGGTATTTATCATCCTCTGAAAAATGCCGGGCTTCTTCCCCAGCATCCTTCCTATCTCCTGCATATAAAAAGACTGTTCGGGATTCGTAAAAAATATCCTGAGGAGTTCCGCCCTGTTTTTGGTCAACTCTTTCATCTCCGTCACCCCTATATGCTTTACGCATACAATTGTATGCTTTTCGCATATAAAAGTCAA
>CAZPYQ010000037.1:8306-11862 GCA_964590585.1 uncultured Planctomycetia bacterium
AATATCCATAACATGAGAAACGGCGCCAGGATGCCCATCTCGGAGGCCATGTTGAGATAATCGTTATGCGCGAACTCCGCGCGGATGCTGTTAAGGGCGAGCGGCCTGTAGCGGTTGAATGAGCCGTCAAACGTCCCGATGCCTGTCCCGATTAAAGGATTGGCAAGGATCATCTTTAGCGACCCCTCCCACATCTTAAGGCGCAGGTCGCCCGTAACCTCTCCGGCCGTTACGGCGCCTATGGTATCCATCCTTTTTGAGACGGCGCTCCCATTGGCGTAGGCGATAAGGACGATTACCATTACAACCCAGAGGAGGACAAATACGCTTCTAACCTTTATCGTCTTATTCTTTATAAGCGCTATCCCCATCGCAAATAAAGACGCCGTAAGGCATATCCACGCCCCCCTCGACTGCGTGAAAACAAACGCTGTCCCCATGATCACGAGCGCCGATATCAATACCAATCTGTTGACTGTGGACTGTGGTCTGTGGTCTATCCCGTGGCTTGTGGTCCTTATGAGCGCCCCTATTGTTACCGGTATCGCCATCTCCAGGTAGCCGGCGAAATGGTTATGGTTCACGTATGTCGCCGCCAGGAACTCCTTCGGCACCCACCATGAATGGTCCAAAAACCCGAAATACTGCAGGAGGCCATAGGCCGAAAGCCCTGTCCCGATACATACGACAAGATACATGAGATTCTTTACCATCCTGTGGCCGAAACTCCCGACGATAACATAGTAGATGCCTATATATCCTGATAGCCGTAAAAGCGCGAAAAAACTCTCATGCTTATAGGAAGCGAAAACAAACGACACCGCCGCCAATATAATGAAAGGAACTGCCCCCGAAGGGACTGTCGTCGTAGGGACTGTCCCCGAAACGTCATTTTGCCTCCTTGGCCTAGGGGACTGTCCCTTAACCGTCCTTAGTATCCACACGAGCACCAGCGCGTACTCCGCGATCAGCGCCGGCCCCCACGCCCATATCCTCACGCTACCCCTCGCTGCCGGCGTAAATATAAGTATTACGGAGAGTATAAAAAATATCATCTGGTTGTCACCTCGCCCACGAAGAGGTTCCTGTCCTCTTTTTTCGCTCTATTACCGCCGTCATTAACAAACGTCACGCTCAAAACCCGGATTTCCGGCCCCATTTTAATGTCAAACTCATATTCCCTCCACTCCACGCTATCCACATACGCCCCGCCTATCTCCTCGGCGTCCAACTCTACCGCCATGTACGGATAGACGCCGCCGGCCGGCGTGCCGCTGGCCTCTATCTTTATGGCGCTTACACCTTCGGGCAGTTCTACGGGCCTATCCACGGTGCCGTTCCAGTACATGTTGCCGTCCTTAAACGTATGTTTACCGTCCGGCGTATCCCCGGCCCAACCGCTGTTTACTATGGCGAGGCGCTTTATCCTCTCGAACCTCTCCCGCCTCAGGGCCGTTTCTTTTTTAAACCTCTGGGGATCGTCTTTTTCCCTGTAATATCTAACCGCCTTCCGCGCCTCGGGGATAAATTGCCACAAACTCTGGCTTATCAGGAAATTATATAAAGCGGTATTGGCCTTTAAGTTCCCGGGGGTCGCCCGCTTTAGGGCCTCAAAATCCCCCGACGCCTTCCAAAGACGTATATATATATCCTTCGCGTACCACGGCTTCGCCTCGAGGGCGCGTTTAAGGCCGGCCAGGATAAAATCCCTCTCATCCGCGTTTAAATATTTCCAAACCGCCACCCCGGCGTATCCAACTTCATAATTGACATTGAACCCGTTCGGGTCGTTAGCGACGGCCTTTCTAAAATATACAAACCCTTCCTTCGTGTCACTACCTGCGGTCATCTGTCCAAGCCTCACCCAATACATGCCTTCCCCGGGATTCAACCGAACAGCTTCTCTGTACAACGCCTCTGCCCTGTCGAGCAGGAGTTTTCTATGATCTCTATGCCTGCTCTGCTTGAGCAGAAAATTTCCTAACCCGGCGTAATATCTCGCGTTGAATGGATCCAACCGTATCGCCTCCTCGAATTCAGGCGTCGCCCTGGTCCACTTATATTCAGCCACCAACTTCTGGGCCTCACCAAAGCTCACCTCCGCCAGAAGGGCCCTCATTATCACAATCGACAATAAACAAAAAAGCGATACAATAAGGAGGTCTATGAATATTATCCTGATATATCTCATCTCTATTCCCTTATCGCAGGGACCCGCCTTTATTTTCGTATCGTCCAGAAGTCCCCGGAGAGCTCCTCAAGGTATTTAAAGGGCATGGTGAAATACCCCTCCATGCCCCATGATATGCCCCAGGAATTGCGGATAATGAAACGCTTTGCCTTTTGGTCGAAGCCCACGGCCATTACGGCGTGCCCTCCCAGGGCCGCCTCATTCTTCTTGGGCATGTTGACTACCCCTGTCTTCGCCACCCTGTCGGACTCAAAGCCGTCATAGACCGTGAACCCGAAGACAAACGGGTAGCCGTCGGTAAGGCAGGTGAGCATCTCTTTTATGGTGTGGATCCTGTAGTAGGAGATTATCTTGTGTAGTTTCGCCTCTTTGTAGCATTTTAAGGGAGGTTTACTATCAAAGCGGGATATCACATACGGCCATACCGCCTCCCGGCATACGCCGTCATTTTTTAGGGTCTTTATGCCGTCCCTCATGGAGGCGCCCGAATCGTAATCGACCGTCCCCATAAGGGAGCGTTCGTTATAGTATATGAAAAGGCGGCTCACATCGGTGTGAATGTCATCCGCCATCCTGTCGAGGAACTCGATATTTCCCGCCAGGGCCTGCGCCGTACAGCTCCCTAAGTTCCCCTGGTCCTCTATATCGGAGCACTCGCCCCTCAGGTCCACCTGCCCCGGCAGCCGTACCACGGGCCTTATCGCGCTGTAAAGGTAATCCCTCTTATCCGGTATATCCGGCACCCATCCGTATCTATACATAATCCCCTCGTAGGGACTGTCCCCGAAATGTCATTTTGCCTCTATAACCTAGGGGACTGTCCCTTAAACCATACTGTAAGAACTGCCCCTTAATCTACGAACTATGGACTATAGACTACCGACTATGGACTGCTTCATACACCCCCATCGTCCTCTTCGCTGTGTCGTCCAAATGGAAGGAACGACAAGCCGGTAGTTTCAAAATTCGCCAAAAATGGACACTTTATCAAAAAAATTCTTTACTTCCTATACGCGCCTTCCCCTGATTAATATGACGACTCTATGCTGTTTTGAATTGTTTTTAGGTTAAGCAGTTTCAGTTCGCCCTTATCCTCAAGGAACCTTTCGACATCTTTGTTAACAAGATTGAAATTTACTTTTTGGATATTATCTAAAAGATATTTCTTAAAATTATTCTCGTCAATGCCGGGGTTACCACTTTCTGTTTGAGTAATCGCATTGTTCAGAAGAATGTAATTTGGCTTTATTTTTTTGCCGATATACCACATAAAATCATAGAAATCCCTGCCCTTGGTAAACTTCCTGTAAAAACAGGCGTGCAGTTTGGTGGCAAACATAGACGGCATATCCAGGTGAACTACGT
>CAZPYQ010000038.1:0-11528 GCA_964590585.1 uncultured Planctomycetia bacterium
TTCTATTCCATAACGAAACATTTTGCAAGTACTTTATCAGGCCTCTCTTTTTTTTATTATATCCTTCGCGATCTTCCTGCCGGATAAGAGCATGCCGCCGAATATGGGCCCCATCCTGGGGCCTCCGAAGACGGCGTTTGCGGCCATCCCGCAGACATAAAGGCCGGCAGCGGCCTCTTTCGAATTATCCACGATTACCTTTTCCGCGGCCTCGGCCCACATCGAACCCTCGCCCATCACCTTTCCCGTCTTTGTCTTGAGCCTTACTCCGGATTTTCGCTCCACTATATGCGCGACCTCGGCGGCGTGGCCCGTTGCGTCTACTATAGATCCCGCTCTCATCGTAAGGGGATCTACATGGAGTTTAGACATCTCTACAGCCGTCCAGTTAAGGACCAGCCCGCAGACCTTTTTTCCGCGTATCATCACGTCTTCCGCGCTTATGAGATTAAATATGCCGGCACCCGCTTTGATAGCCTTTGAAGACATGGTAGTTACCGCCTCTATGGAATCCGCCAGATAATAGCCCTTTTCGCATCTTCTGGTCCGTACGCCGAATTCATCCAGTATCTCTTTCGCCTTCTCCTGGACCACTATCTCATTAAACATCATGCCGCCGCCCCACATGCCGCCGCCTACGGACAATTTCCGCTCAAACATGACGACCTTAAGGCCCGACTTCGCCAGATAGTAGGCGCAGCATATCCCCGCCGGGCCCGCCCCGACGATAGCCACATCCGTATCGAGCGCTTTTATAAGCTTGGCCTGATATGCCCCTATTATCGCTTTTGAAATTTTTATCTCATCTAGCCCCATATCGCCCATCCTCCCGATAAACTTGGGGACGGCCCATTCGGCGCCGCTCCATTGCTTACAATGTCATAACGCCATGGGGTGGCACTTTTTGAACCGTCCCCGACTTCGTTCAACTTAGCTTTGCGCCTTTATCTTCTGCCCCCGCCTCTCGGGCCCGCGCCGGGTCCGCCGCGCGGTCCCGGTGGATTGCCGGCAGGTCCTCTATTAGCGCCTGCACCGGGTCCGCCCCTGGGTCCCGGAGGGTTCTCCCAGTCAGTGCCTTCTCCACCAGCGGAGCCAGGAGGATTATCGCCCATACCTGCCCGCCTTCTCCTCCACTGCTGGGCCTCAAATCTATCCACCACGCCATCTTGATTTGTATCAGCCATCTTTTCCCATTCTTCGTCAACAACAGCCTTTTCTTTCAAGTTATCAGGTGTTGCGCCGGCGCCGCCTTGCGGTCCAGGAGGGTTCTCCCAGTTCGTCCCGGGTCCGCCGCGCGGTCCGGGTGGATTGCCGGCAGGTCCTCTATTAGCACCTGTCCCCGGTCCGCCCCTGGGTCCCGGAGGGTTCTCCCAGTTCGTCCCGGGGCCTCCCGCCCTGCCCGGAGGATTGTTGTCAAGGTCCCTTCTCGGGCCCGCGCCGGGTCCGCTCCTGGGTCCCGGAGGGTTGATGGGCCTTCCGGCCGGGCCTACGCCCGGTCCGCCTTGAGGCCCCGGAGGATTCTCCCAGTCGGTGCCTTCTCCACCAGCGGAGCCAGGAGGATTATCGCCCATACCTGCCCGCCTTCTCCTCCACTGCTGGGCCTCAAATCTATCCACCACGCCATCTTGATTTGTATCAGCCATCTTTTCCCATTCTTCGTCAACAACAGCCTTTTCTTTCAAGTTATCAGGTGTTGCGCCGGCGCCGCCTTGCGGTCCAGGAGGGTTCTCCCAGTTCGTCCCGGGTCCGCCGCGCGGTCCGGGTGGATTGCCGGCAGGTCCTCTATTAGCACCTGTCCCCGGTCCGCCCCTGGGTCCCGGAGGGTTCTCCCAGTTCGTCCCGGGGCCTCCCGCCCTGCCCGGAGGATTGTTGTCAAGGTCCCTTCTCGGGCCCGCGCCGGGTCCGCCCCTTGGTCCCGGGGGATTGCCTTTAGGCTGCGCATAGGATAAGGAATCTGCCGCGATGAAGATGAGCGCGGTTAGAGCTACCACTACGCACGACATCTTTATTCTGTCCTTCACCCGTTCCCTCCTTTCTTTTATTATGCCATTAAGTATACCATTAAAAATTTTAACGTCAAGATAGGGGTCGAAGAGCTGTTTTCATAAAATGACGCCGGTTAATCGATCATGCTGCTTATGGGACGCGTTTTATCATCGTCAAGATACCGCCTGACCAGGGCAATCAGATCTTCCAGGTGGGTGGGTTTTATGATATAGTCGTTTGCCTTCAGGCTCTTGGATTCGAAGATGGAACCCGTATCCGCCTTGGAGGTTAACATTATGACAGGGGTACGCGAGGTATCCGGGTTTGACTTAAGGCTTTGGAGGACCTCGAATCCGTCCATATCGGGCATCTTGATGTCCAGGAGGACCAGGTCCGGGGATCTTCTCATTTTTTCTATGGCATCGCTCCCGTTATAAGCGGGGATGACCGTGTATCCCCTCATGCCAAGAAAATCTTTTATGGCATCGACAAAATCTTTTTCGTCATCGACAAGCAGTATCTTTTTAATACCCGACCTCCGTCCGGACAGGGTCTTTACAGTAGAGGTGCGCCTTATATGTCTATATTATACCACAAAATTTACTCCGGGGAAGGAACGCTTTCTTATTTTCAACTAACCGTTTTTGACGTACGCCCTTATTATCTTCTGTTCGGTCAGGGGCCTGTCCGCGGCGCCGGTGGCGGTATTTTCTATCTTTTTTACGATATCATAACCGGCGACGACCCTGCCGAATATGGTGTGGCGCATGTTGAGCCACGGGGTCTTTGCAGTGGTTATGAAAAATTGGCTCCCGTTGGTATTCGCGCCGGCGTTCGCCATGGCGAGTATCCCCGGGGCATCGAAAGTGACCTTTGGGTCCGTCTCGTCTTCAAACGGTTTTCCCCAGATCGACGCCCCTCCCCTTCCGGTTCCGGTGGGATCGCCGCCCTGGATCATGAATCCTTTTATGACCCTGTGAAATATCGTCCCGTTATAGTAACCCTTTTTGACCAGGGCGGTGAAATTTTCGCAGGCCTTTGGCGCGACTTCCGGCATGAGCTCGACTTCTATCGAGCCCTGCGTAGTCTCTAAAACAACCATTTTGTTATCCATCGCAAAGACACCTCCGTAAAAACCTAAACCGGTTATCAATAATAGCGATAAAACAGCCGCGGGTAATGCCCTTTTCATGCCACACCTCACCTATAATTGCAGAAAGTAAGCGCCAGAGGAAAATCCAGTTTCCTTATATGCGCTATGACAATTTGCAGATCGTCCTTCTTTGGCGACGAAACGCGTATCTTCTGGCCTTCTATCTGGGCCTGCACCTTCAAATCCATCTCCCTTATTATCCTGACAAGTTCCTTGGCCCTTTCGTGGGGTATTCCGGAAGCGAGGTCCGCCGTCTGCCTTAGACAGCCGCTGAAGACCTGCTCTTCTTCGCCGAAAGTAAGGAGCTTCATGGAGACCCCTCTTTTGGCAAGCTTTGCGGCGAGGATGTCCTTAACGGCGCGGAGTTTAAAATCATCGTCGCCCGTCAGGGTTATCTTCTTTTCATCCCGGCTATATTCTATGGATGACTTGCTTCCCTTGAAGTCGAACCTCTGCGCAAGCTCCTTCTTCACCTGGTTGACCGCGTTGTCGACCTCCTGCAGGTCCGCTTCGGAAATTATGTCGAACGAGTAGTTCTCTCTGGCCATGTCTTGTCCCGGATAATAGAACTAAAAGGGGACGGCTCTGGCGTCATCCAAAAACCGTCCCCTTGATTTTTAAATCAGACCGTTTAACGCTGATCGGAATCGCAGGTCTGTGTCGGAACCTTGTTGCCGAGGGCGTCGCACGTATAAGCCAACCCTCTGGCGGGTTGGGACCGCATCTGTCTTATGGAATCTGTCTTCTCGATGGTCTCGCTTACCGGATCCAGGGACACGCCTTTTACCTCACCGGCCGTGCCGTAAGCCTTTGAGCATCCCTCTTTTCCCGCGAAAGCCGGAATAGCCATTAATGCGAAACTTACCAAAACAAGCACTACTACCATATATTTTACTTTCGGAGTCATTTGTATCACCTCCTTTGCGTCTTTGGTAAAAATCTAATCGTTTTATCCGATAATTATAGGGCTTTTATGAAAGAATAGCAAGCGTTTATTTATATATCCGAGATTCATTTATGCAGCCTTACGGCAATATTGTAAAAATACTCTATCAGGTTTCCTATGACGGTAAATATCGCCGTCCTGAACGGCAGGCGGTTGAAGAACGCCACGGCGGGCCTCTTTATCAAAAACCTCAATACCGGCTCCGGCATGTAGCCGTAACGGACAAATCCGAAACGCGTCATGGAGGCCGTCCCCCTCATGGTGGACGCCACCGTATTAAGGTACGCGCTCCTTCCCCTGAACCTCCAGGCCTTATACGCGGCCTTGGTATAACTTTGCGGATCGTCGTCTTCTTTTATTACGCCGTCGGCCAGCGCCTTTTTATAAAGCGCCGTCCCCTTAAAATACGCCAGGCTGTATATGACCGTCCTGAAGGGTTTTGGGAAAGAGATTATGAGTTTTATCGTATTTATGATGTCGTCGTCGTTTTCATACGGATTGCATAGGATAAAGTCATACTCTATCTTGAGCCCGTTTTCGTGCAGGATGCGCGCGCTCGATATGTACCTGTCGGCCGTCGCGACCCTGTTATATACGCCCTTTTGTATATTCTCGTTCGCGTTTACCGTGCCTATATTTATCCAGAGGAGCCCCGCGTTCTTTAAAGATCTTATGTTATCTTTATTGACGCAGTTCGGGTCGGACCAGATGCCGAAAGGGATGCCGACCTCGGCTTTGTATCGCCCGGAAAAATCCTCTATATACTCCTGGCTCTTGCCGGCCAGAAAATCGGCCTCGTTGAACCATATCTTCCCGCAGGAGGCGAAGTTGTCCTTTATCTTTTTTAAGTCCCTGATTACATTGTCAACGCTGCGCGTCCTGAAATACCGTATTCCCTTATACATGTCCAGGATGATGTGGTTACAGCAATAACTGCACCGAAAAGGGCAGCCCCTGCTGGTATAACCCAGGAAGAGCCCCTTAAAATCATCCTCTCTTACGTTTCTTATCGTGCCTTTATCATTAATATACTGCGTATCAAATTCATAATCAAACGGCAGGAGTTGATCGAGGTCCGCGGGAGGGCGCATTCTAACGGCCCTGTCGGCATCTTCCGGGCGGCAGATGATATTTTTGATGCCGTTTATATCTTTGCCTGCTTCCAGGTTTTCCGCCAGCTCAATAAAGGCCCCCTCCCCTTCGCCCACGCATACGATATCGGCGTGCCTCATGCACTCCTGCGGGCTCAAGGTGGCGTGGATCCCTCCCCACACGACGGGCGAATCCGAGGTCTTTTTAATGCGGTCTACCAGCGAAGATGTCCTGAAGTAATTTTCCGAGAACGAATTTATACCGATCAGATCCGCGTCCTTTACAAAGGCGCATATCCTGTCGGTCAGTTCCGCTGAAAGCGGCTGCCTGCCGGATGTTATTAGTTCCGGGACAAAGAGCGACCGCACCCGGTGCCCTTCCGCCTTCAATTGCGGCGCGATAGTATATACACCGAGCTCACCCAATATTGACGTGATTAAGGTTATCTCCACGATATATCTTCTTTACACTAACTTTTGGAGAGGCGCCGCCGGGTATGGCCCTTTCAGGATATGCCCTCCTTTTGACGCGCCCCGAATTTATCCTTATAGAGTCTACAGGTATCTTCGGCTATCTTCCGCATGGTATAATTATCCATAACCCTCTTTCTTGCCCTGGAAGATATCTCCGAGCGCAACCCGCTATCGGTTATTAGCATCTCAATCTTGGACCTCAAATCCTCGCTATCGCCTTCCTGAAAGATAATCCCCGCGTCCTCAAGAACACGGGGAATCTCACCGCAACTGGAACCCACCACCGGCACCTCACAGGCCATGGCCTCGACCAGAACCATCCCGAACTGTTCCTCCCAATTAACGGTACATTCCGAAGGCAGGACCATAAGATCCATGCAGTTCAGATAATCGGGGGCCTGTTCGCGCGGTATGTTATCCTTAAATACGACCTTACCTATATTGCCGGACTCCCGGACTACCCTTTCCAGCCCCGCTCTATCAGGCCCGCTGCCTATGATCAACAATTTGTAATCATGCTTCAACCCAGAAACCGCCTTTAACAAGGTATACACGCCCTTCATCTTAATGAGCCTGCCAAGGTACCCTATGACAAATTTATTCAGGCCCAGTTCTCTTTTTAATCGGGAGGCATCCCTGCGTTTAAATTGATCGGGGTTAATGCCGAATTGCGGAATAACGCTTATCCCACCGGCAAAACCCTTCTCTAAAAAAATATCCCTGGCCGTCCGGGAGCCGGCGATAATATAATCCGCGTTTTCCAGGGAAAACTTCTCAAAAAAGGGATAAAATAAAAATCTGGGGTCGGGGAACCTCCAGGCCTGACGCATGTTCTGCCAACTGAAGACAATCGTCCGGGCCTTAAGAGACATCCTTTTTTTCAGCATGAGCGCCTGAAAACATGAGGCGCTGTTGGGTTCTTCCTCTATATGAATGATGTCGGGATCGATTTTTTTTAATTCCCCGGCCAGCCCGGTGTAGAAATGAACGAACTGTTTCCCCGCGAAAATTACCGGCAGGCATATGACCTTAAACCCGGTATTATCTTTGTTCAGGCGGACCCTTCCTGCCTCCTCGTTCCACCAGGGCGGGGCGATTAAGGTTATATCCAAATCCCCGTATCCTGCCAGCATCCGGAGTTTCTCCTGATGACTGACAGTGACACAGGCGTGGGAGATAAAAAGTATTTTCATCGCCTTCCTGCGGTTATCGTTTCGGTGCCATCTCGCCTCGCCGTTTCCGTTTCGGTGCCATCCTAAAAGGGGACACCCTAGTGCCCGTTTCGGTGCCATCCTAAAAGGGGACACCCTACGGTATAGGGCGCTACTTTGTGGAATGGCGCCCTGTTGCCATTTTAATTTAAACCCTGCAGCCGCAATTTTTGTTTCGAAGTATCCTCGCCTGCTTCAGGGGAGGATCTATGAATACCGACTGCTTCTTAGCGCCAACGGCAAACTTCTTATCGAGGACGCTTTTATGCCGGTATCCCCGGCGCTTCATCTCCTCAACCAGCATCCCGTGTCTTAGATACAAGGCCGCCAGCCTGCCCTTCCATCTCAAGGTTTCGGGGTGAGCGGAGTAACCCTTTTTATGTTTTGTCAGAATACTCCAGATGGCGTGCAGTTCCCTGTGCTCGCCCAGGAAATGGTTGCGGCATAATCTTTTAGGCGCGATATCCCAGATTCGCATATATTAGCAGGCGTCATATTTGGCAGTGCCCTGCAAAAACAGGGTGTCGCATTTTAGGGCGTCTGCTGTTCTCCATCCTGCTGCGTTAATTCTATCACTATATTGCATCCGGCCTCGACCTCTATCGAGCCGGGTTCTATATCGGGCTGTGCGTTATCAGAAGCCATCGCCATCATCCTCATCTCCCGGCCGCGATATACGGGGACAGGTCCGCCCGTGTCGTTTATCTCGATGATCTTGCCGGTCTTCGCCCCCGCCCCCTTGGCCATCGCCTCGGCCTTTGCCTTGGCGTTCTGCACCGCCTTCACCTTCGCCTCCATCTCAACCTCTTTAATCTTACTATAGCCGAAATCTAGGTTATTTATGTTGGTTACGCCCGATTCCACTACCTTGTCTATGAGGCCGCCCAATTTAGATACGTCGCGGACCTTTATGGAGAGGGTATGCGATACCACATACGAGTCGGGCTTCACCCTGCCCCACCAGACGACCTTATCCTTGGTCTTTGGCGTTATCCGGTAGCCGAGCGTCTTTATATCATCCTGGCCTACGCCCATCTTCTTTATCTCTTCTATAACGCGGTTCATGTCGGCCGTCTGGCGCTCGAAGCATCTCTTTAATGTCTTCTCCTCGTTAGTCACGCCTATCGTTATGGTCGCCTCGTCCGGCTTCACGGTGATCTTGCCGGCGCCGTTCGCGGTTATCCTCGGCGTCTTTTCGTTGGGGCACTGACATTCCGCCCGCGCCGCTTGCGCGAATACCATGAATGCCAGAGAGGCCGAGATCATAATGAAAGCCGAATGCCTTCTTTGCGATATCCATCTATCCATGAGACCCTCCTATATATTATACTTTCGGGTATTTTACCCCCTTGGCTGGTTATATTCAAGCCAATTTGTCCCCCTATATATTATGGAACCCTATCCTGCGCTTAGGAGGTTCCGGAGGCGGCGCCATCAATTGACTGATAGCCTCGAATATCGCGCATATGTCTTTATCGTGCTTTTCTATCTTGCGTTCAAGCTCATTTAACTTATGGACGAGCTCCTTATGAGCGGCCAAGACGGTCTTTAATCTGACAAACGCGCGCATTATGGCGATATTGACTTGAATGGCGCGATGACTTTGCAGAACGCTTGAAAGCATAGCAACGCCTTGTTCGGTAAAAACAAACGGGAGATACCTTCTGCCACCCTTACCTTTCTTTGAGGTTCCAATTTGGAACCTCAAAGATCCGATCTCATCATGAGTTAGCTGAAACATAAAGTCTTCGGGGAAACGTTCTCTATTTCGTTTTACCGCTTTATTAAGGTTCTTTGTTCTAACTCCATAGAGAATTGCTAATTCGTTATCTAACATTACCTTGCGCCCCCCTATAAGATATATCTTCTTCTCAATAACCTCTTGGGGTATCAGATTGCTCATATTTTCCTCCCTTTCTGCCTGTATATAGGCGGTTTGTCCCTCTATATATAAAGACGCATTTGGAGGAAAAATTCTTGCAACTATTTTTGGGATTTTTTTATTTGGTCTCTTTATCCATGAACGCCTGGACGCGGGTGAGGGAGTTCTGGCGGAGGCTCTCGTAGAAAAGCCGTTCCGTTAGGGGCCATCTTATTTGGGTACGGCCTGCGATCCCAGGGGTGTCCCTTTTTGGAATGGCCTAATTATGAATGGCCACTTATGAAACGGGCCCTGTTTCAACTGATTTTAGGTAAATCCTTTAATGCTTCTAGTGCTTTTTGAATTTCTGCTTCAGGAAGATGATATTCTTTCAATTCCCCATCCAGAAATTTTTTATATCCGGCCAGGTCCATTAAACCATGTCCGCTATAATTCATAAGGATAACTTTTTCTTTTCCTTCCGCGGTAGCTTTATTGGCCTCGTCAATAGTACAAGCTATCGCATGGCTTGTTTCGGGGGCGCATATGAACCCTTCGGTGCTTGCCCATATAACCGCAGCTTCATAGCATTTGATCTGATCAAATGCTTTTGGTTCAATTAGACCCTCTCGTACGGCATGGCTGACCAGCGGCGCCATGCCATGGTATCTCAATCCGCCTGCATGTATCGGAGGCGGCACAAAACCATGCCCCAGAGTATACATAGCCAGAAGCGGTGTCATACAAGCCGTATCACCGTAGTCATAAGCAAAAGGACCCTTGGTCAGCGTGGGGCACGCTGTAGGTTCGGTAGGGATAATTGTTATGTCGGCCCCGTTTATCTTTTCATAAACGAACGGAAATGACAGCCCCGCAAAATTACTGCCTCCTCCGGCGCAGCCTATTACGATATCCGGCAATCTTTCACCGGCTATCTCGAGCTGTTTTCTCGCCTCAAGTCCTATGATCGTTTGATGCATCATTACATGATTAAGCACGCTTCCCAGGGCATATTTGGTTTTGCCGCTTTTGTCGCTGACCGCCTCTTCTATGGCCTCGCTGATCGCGATCCCCAGGCTGCCGGGCGTATCCGGCATATCTTTTAAGACTTTTCTTCCGAACGCGGTCTCGTTGCTTGGGCTCGCCACACAGTTCCCTCCCCATATTCGCATCATAGTTTTGCGCATGGGTTTCTGATCAAAACTGATTCTTACCATGTATATTTTGCATTCCAACCCGATAAGTTTACACGCGAAAGACAACGCGCTGCCCCATTGACCTGCCCCTGTTTCGGTAGTCAGTTTTTTAATGCCGAATTTTTTATTATACCAGGCCTGCGCGACAGCGGTATTGGGTTTATGGCTCCCCGGAGGGCTCACGCTTTCGTCCTTATAATAAATACGCGCAGGAGTGCCGAGATACTTCTCAAGATATACCGCCCTCCGTAGCGGGCTGGGCCGCCACCGGTACAGTATCTCTATTATCTCTTCGGGAATATCTATCCACCGTTCCTGGCTCGCTTCCTGTTCTATCAGGTTCATGGGGAATACAGGAGCCAGGGCATCCGGTGTAATGGGTATGCCATCAGGGGTTACGGGCGGTTTGGGCTTATGGCGAAAATCCGCCATTATGTTATACCATTGACGCGGAATATCCTGCTCTCTTAAATAAATCTTTTTGTTTACCATTTATCTCCTCCTTATGTTCACCCTGTCCATTCGATCCGTCCGGGGTCCGTCCTATTTGGGGACAGCCTACAATCCTAGGATGTCCCTTTATGGGATGGCACCATTATACACCATTATATGGATGGCACCATCATGAGAGGCAAAGAGGATAGTAGAGAACCTAAATTTTACTTCTTTTTCTTCGACATCAGTATAGAAATATCAACGTTGTCTTGCTTACGTCCGGATTTTTTCTTATTTTTTATCAATTCATTAAATCCTATAAAAAGTGCTTTTTGTTTTCCGTAAGTGCCAACGACTCTGTTTTTCCATGCCTCTTTAAAATCACATCCCTCAATAGAGGTCATTAAATCAATTCGTATCGGCTCGTAACCAAGCTGGATAACTTTACCTTTTCGGATTAAATCCTTTTCTTCAAGCGACAGGTTCTTAAATCCAAATTCCTCGAGCGATTTTATTACTCTATGAGCATTGTCTTTGTCAGGTTCTATAAAGATATCCATATCCTTTGTATATCTTGGCTCCGCATAAAAAGCAACGGCGTAAGCTCCGACAATGCAGTACCTTACTTTATTTTTGTTAAATAACTTTAATAACTCTTCGAAGTCTTTTTCCGTTCTCATTTCTCGGCGCCTTAAATTTGAAATAAATCTCCCTCAAAAACTGCATCGTACCTATTCGTTCCGCTCTTGACATTTTAGCGTAATAAGCGGAATCAAACTCTGCGGCCTCTTTAAATGAATTTGCCTTATTTATCCATATCTTTTGCATAGCCATATTATATCATATTTTAAAAAAAAGAAAACGCCTACCGATAAGATAAGCGTTTTTTATAGTGGCTCCCCCGTTCGGGGCTATCCTATTTGGGGACAACCCACAATTCTAGGGTGTCCCTTTGTGGGATGGCACAATTATAACATGATAAACAGGGACAGCCACCATTTATTTTACCTCAAAAAACGGTCGCTGTCACTGTTTTAGTCCATTCGGGGCTATCCTATTTGGGGACAACCTACAATTCTAGGGTGTCCCTTTGTGGGATGGCACCATTATGATATTTTTATTAAAACTCTCTTGATGCACAGTTCAACGAAGAAGAACGGAATTCTATTTTTTTA
>CAZPYQ010000039.1:0-11498 GCA_964590585.1 uncultured Planctomycetia bacterium
CTCCTTCTCTTCCAACGCCGGGCCTGACCTCTTCCCGGCCGTCGCCGGCCTTATGTCCCCCTGAGCGGAGGCAACCGCCTGCCTGGGGGTCTGCCTCCCGGATTTAGCCGCGGTCAAAACCTTTTCAGCCCTTTCTTTCTCCGTATCCCGCGCCTCCGTCGCCTCCCCGGCGGTCTCAAACGGCTTCGTTTCCTCGGTCGCGGCCTGCGAGGTATGCGCCTGTGCCGGGGAGTCCGGCGCTCCCGCCTGCTGGGCGGATACCGCTGCGGCGGATGTTGAGGTTTCGGCTTGCGCCGCCGGCTCCGGCGGTATGCCCGCTTGATATACCGCGCTCTGCCCGCCCGCCGCGTCTGCGAAAACCACATATACCTTCGTCGCGTCGAGATGGCCGTCAAGCGATATCTGTTTATCCTGCTCAAAAGGCATCCACGCGCTCCAGTTCTGATTGTCGAAGGAAAGCGCCATCTGGTTGACAAATATGGCCCAATCGTTGGTGGCCGAAAACGCGGTGGATATAGCGTTCCCCGAGCGCGAGATTATCGTTATGCTACCGTACGGCATCGGCGCGCCCTGATAGCCCGTAACGGTGGCCTGCGGCTGGGCCAGCGTTCCGGAGGCCTGAACGCCTACCGCCTGAAGGTTTATGGTATCGGTTATTGCCGGTGAAATATTATCCGCCGCGTCCTTAAATTGGACGTAGACGGTCTTAGTGCCCGCTCCGTCGGTCAATTGCCAAACCCTGTCCACGGACGCGTTCATAAAGGGACGATCCTCTATGGCGACCGTATTCCAATTCGACCAGTTCGATCCGTCGTTTGAATAACGTATGCGGTATACCCCGCTTATGTCGTCAGTCGCGGCGGCGTGTATTACGACGCTCCTTTCTGTAGTGGAAGAGGCGCCGTTATTGATAGTTATGGAGCCTGCGGGCGCGGTATGGTCATTAAGCGAGGCGATGGTGCCTATCGTGACCTGCCTGGCCTCTTCTTTAAAGGCGTCGGTTTGATCGACCACCTTAAGTCTTATCGGAAACGTCCCGTCGGAGGCATATGTATGATAGAATGTCCCTGACCAGTAATACTTGCCGCTTAAAAGTCCGGCATCGAGGTCCACATCCTGCGTATTGTCCCCGAAGGTAATCAGTATCCGTTTGAAAGGCGCGCTGACTTCGGCCGTGAACGAATAATCTACCGGCAGGTTGACAGTTCCTGTCGCGTGCGGCACGGTCAGGGAGGCGCGCGGCGGCGCGTACTCGGCTACGGTGAAGGTCGCCTCAGCGGGGTCTGACCAGACATCGTTGCCGTCGAAGGCGCGCCTTACCATGTACTGCGTGATATAAGAACCGGCCTCATTAAATGTCTTGCGCGCGACAGGGTGAGGCGTATCGTTAAAAAACTCCTCCTCCGCCGGGCCGTTATCCCTGGAGTACAGGAACCTGTATCCGTCAAGCGTCCCGAGCGGTGAATTGGGGCTGTAGTTGAGCCGGAAGAGTATATCCCCTCCTTTCGCGATGCGCACCCCCGGCCCGCTCAGGCCCAGTTTTCCCGCCTCGGCGGTAATGCCGCAGACGGGCTTTCCGGTCCTCTCGGGACGGGTGCTCTCCTCGATGGCGATGGCGTAACCGTTGCTGCGAAGATTGGCGACCGCGTCCCCGTAATATACGGCGGCGATCACATTCGCCGTACCCAGGTCCCTCATCGAGCATATGGTAACCCGGGCGTCACCGTTAGCGTCTGTCTGGGCATAGGCGCAGTCGGGGCGCGCTCCGGACGGCCTAACCCCCTCCTCTAAAATCTTAACAGCCGTTCCGGTCATCTCAAAACGCGCATTCGCCCCGCCCACAGGCCTGCCCGCGGAATCCACCACTCTGGCGGTCAGGACAGCCCGCTCCTTATCTCCCGGCGGATTATAGAACGAGCCGAAGCGCTCAATGACATATCTGTCCGCCGAGAGCGCGACGGCTGAAGGTATGCGCGAAGATACTGTTATGCCGAACTCCTGCGAAGGAACCGCCGGCGCGCCGGAAGAAGCGTTGCTCCAGGCATCGCTTTCGCTGAATTCAACGCTTACGAAGCCGGGCGTTATAGTATAATCGTCCTTATCGAAAGTAAACGTCTCGCTGTTTGATCCTATGACCGCAAGGCGCACTATGCCGTCAGCGGGGATAGGAACGGAAATGCTCCTGCCCAGCGAAGAGCGCGTGACGTTTACGGACGCGGGCAGCCCGCCGGACTCCGCCCTGAAATTAAATTGGGCCGTGCCCCACAGCCGGTCCGAAGAACTTCTCAAATCCACGGTGACCGACTTGCTCCCGGAAGTCACGCTGCGCGTCTCCGGGTTGAAGTAGAGCCCCGCTTTATTCGCGTGCACTTCTATGGTATTTCCGAAAAGCGCTTCCGGGAATTGATACGCGCCGGCCGGGCCGCTCGTCGCCTGATACTCGACGCCCGCGCAGGACAACAGCACCTCGGCGCCGGAGACCCCCTGGTTGGAGGAGTCCAGGATCCTGCCGGAAACGGCGAGTGTCTGGCCGGCCGTAAGAGGCATATTTATTTTATAGGTAAGGGGGCTGTCATTTATCTTTACGAAATTCTCAGGGTTACCGGCCGAGGTGATGGTCTGATATCCCGCCTTCGAGACCTCTATAATATACGGAGGGATCGCCGGTTGGGCGTCGCCGGTCGCGAAGGTGCATATATCCGCGATGAAATCCCCCGCGGGATTGGAATCGGCATTATTAAAATCGGTCTCGTGGCCGCCCTGGCTTCTGGTAAACACGCGGACCTGCGCGCCATGCAACCCCCCGGGAGGGTTCCCTACGGTTATATTGCCCCGTATGGGGTATATGACCGGCCTCTCATTAACCGCTATCTTCATATCGCCGCCTGAGGAGGTCCAGTCCGTCATGGTGTGCGAGGACTCCGTAAATAATTCCGCCTTTTCCAGAAGCGGCCCCGTCGGCAGTTCCTGCCCGAAACCCGTCACCACTATCTCGGGATAACCGTGTTCCTCAAAACTGTAGGCGACATCGGTCGCCTTGAGCGTTATCTCCTTAAGGGGAGGGCAATCTTCCGGAAATTTTATATTCAAGGGGTATTTGTGGTTTTCGGAGTCAAACGTTATGGGATTTGAAACGACTTCGAGGGCGACCGTCTTTCCGGAAAAATCTTTCCCCGTGGCCTTAAAACTCGCTGTCGCCTTGCGGTTCAAGGTGCTCTGGACCACCTGTACCTTCACCCCTATCTCACCTATTATCTCGTCAAGTATCTTGCCGCCGATAGATTCATTTCCCGCGTCCTTGGCGGCCTTTGAGGATTTACCTGAAAGGGCCGAGATTATCTTCTGGGCGGCATCGCTTAAAAATAGGCTGTCGGAGTGCCTCAAGGTCTGCGCGCCCAGCGGGTCGTTTACGTTGCCGTTCTTATCCGATGGGTCGTTTATCTCCACGGCGATATCGGTGAGTTGGACGCCAACCAGTTTTCTAAGGCTCCCCTTCCATTGCGCGGAAAGTCCGATATCGGTGCGCGCCCCGCATTCCCTGCGGAACTCGAACGAGTCGGTGCTCATGCTCACCCTCCCCACGCTCGCCAAAGGAACCAGTGTGCCCATTGCGCGCAGGCGGTTGAACTCGTTTAATTCCGCTTTGGATATGTCCCAACTTATCTTCAATTTCGCCTTTGTCACGGCGTTCGGGCTGGGCGCCCAAAAAGTGTCCAGCACGATCGCAAGCGGAAGAGTAAAAGTGAACCCCGATATATACGGAATATCGGTAAGCTGGTTTGAGCCCTGCTGATGCATGGACTGCGAGACGCTCATCTGGTCGGGGCCGTGGACGCCCAGCGAAATCTCTCCGGCGCCGGAGGCGGTGCCGCCGGAATATACAATGACGGTGTTGGGGTTTACCTCTCCGGAGACAGGCGCGGCCGCGGAAGGCGCCGATACGGTCAAAGTCTGCGTTCCTGCGGCAGGCGGCGCGCTGATGATGACGAGAGAACCCTGCTGCTGCATGTTCGCCACCTGTTCCGGAGTCAAGGATATCATGGGTTGACTGGAACCGGAAGGTCCGGAAAGCCCCGGCGACGGGTCATAAGAAGATGTCCCGATGGCGGGAGGCGTAATAGCGTTTATGATATTGGAGGCGAATTGGCCGGCCGCGCCCTGGCTTCCGGAAGAGTCCGACATGAGGCCGCAAAGCGAATCCATATACTTTTCCAGGATAGTCTGGCTAAGGCCCGCCACTACCCCCAGATCTACGCTCGGCTGGAAGGTGCTCACAGTATGGGGAGAGCCGCTCTGCACGACGTTTTTGGTGATGGTGATGGTGGTACTTGGAAGATCCTCAGCGACAGTGCTCGCCGTGCATGAAAGAACTAAAAATACGGCCGCGAGAACGGCCAACCGCCTTCCTATGCGCACATCGTCTCCTTATAATGATTGCTGAGACCCATCTGCCATCAACCGAAAATGAACCTTTTTATATTCAGGTATTTATTATAGACCAAATATCGGGAAAAACAAGGAAAATTATAAGGTTAGAGAGGCTAATTCCCGGCCAAAATGCCCTTCGACTCGACAGGTCTTTACAAACATCCTGTTTTGCGACACCCGCGATAGCGGGTATCCGGGGACGGCCCGTTTGGTACCGGACTGTTCCATTCGGCGTTATTCCGCCTTCTGGCCTATGAAACGGTATATCCCTGCGCCTATTAAAGCGCCGATTATCGGAGCCACCCAGAATAGCCAAAGTTGGGCAACCGCCCAATCCCCGGCAAATAGCGCAACCCCGGTGCTGCGCGCCGGGTTTACCGATGTATTGGTAACGGGAATGCTGATTAAATGAATCAATGTCAGGCCCAAACCGATGGCAACCGGAGCAAAACCCTGCGGCGCCCGTTTATCGGTCGCGCCCATAATGATAAGCAGGAAAAACATGGTCATTATTATCTCGGTCACAAACGCCGCCAATAAAGAATACCCGCCCGGAGAATGGGTCCCATAGCCATTAGACGCGAAACCCGAAGAAAGGCTGAAACCGGCCTTGCCGGTAGCGATGACGAAAAGAACGCCTCCGGCAACAATACCGCCGAAAACCTGGGAGATGATATAAGGTATTAGTTTTTTCGCCGGAAAACGGCCGCCGGCCCACAATCCTATGGAAACCGCCGGATTAAGATGGCAACCCGATATATGGCCGATGGCGTACGCCATGGTCAATACGGTCAGGCCGAACGCGAGAGCGACGCCGGCAAACCCGATACCCAGGTTTGGAAACGCCGCGGCGAGAACCGCGCTTCCGCAACCTCCCAAAACCAGCCAAAAGGTCCCAAAAAATTCGGCTCCATACGCTTTCATCCCTGCCTCTTTTTGTTAAAAAATTTGCCGGTGCCTACTTGACGGTGCCATCCTATATGCTTGACGGTGCCCTTGACGGTGCCATCCTATATGCCTACTTGACGGTGCCATCCTATATGGGGACAGCCTACAATCCTAGGGTGTCCCTTTCTGGGATGGCACCGGCTTACTTGGGATGGCACCGGCTTACTGGGATGGCACCGGCTTATGGCACCGGCTTAGCAGACTTATATATTTACCATTTTTTTCGCCACCAGAAAATAGCGATTATCATTACCGACAATGCCGCCAACGCGGATATAAACCAGAACGACAGAAGGCCCTCATGTTGAGGGATCGGCAGTCTCACATTCATAGAAAATAGGCTTACAATGAAGGTGGGAAGCATTATGCAGATCGACAGGATCGTGAGGGTCTTCATGCGGATGTTCAAATTATTGCTCACCATAGAAACCCACGCGTCCATCATATTGGATATCACCTGTAAATATATATTAGCCTCTTCATTGCATTGCGTCGCCTCTATGGTCATATCCTCCAGAAACTCATTCTGCTCCTGCGATAAGGACATCTTCGCCGAATTCGATTTTATCTTTTCGATCACCCGGGAATTGGAACTTATCGCCTTCAGATAATATACAAGGCTTTTTTCCAGGCTGAACATATAGAGCAGGTCCTTGTTGGTCAGAGCCTGGTTGATTTCCACCTCAAGTTCGTTGGATACTTTATTTATTACGCCGAGGTGTTCCTCAAAATGCTGGACACAGCGGAATATAGTCTTTAAAAATACGTCGGAAACGGAATTTAATCTTTGGAAGATCCTGCTGTCAAATATATCGGTATTCTCATTCGCTACGATAATTACTTTGTCTGAAAATAAAAACAGCCCCAAAGATGATATCTTAAACAGGAAGTTATCCGTAGCGGTATACTTCTTTGGGCATTTAATGATGGCCGCTGTATGATTAGGCTCAAATTCCAGCCGGCCGAGCTCATCCGGATCCAATGCCGAATTATAAGTATGCTCGTCTATTTTAAGTTCGTTAATAAGATGGCCCTTTTCGCGCTCATCGGGTCTGGTATAAATATGAACGGCGCCGCGCCCGCCCTCTGCCTCTAACAATCTGCCTTCGGTTATATTGTAGATCTTAAGCATATCACTGATATTATACTACATAAAATGTAAAATGAAAGCCCAATCAGAAACGGCTTTTGATGGTGTTTTTGATAGTGCCATCCTAAATGATTTGATGGTGCCATCCTATAAGGGGACAGCCTGCGATTGCAGGGCGTCCCTTACTGGGATGACCCCGGCTTACAAATATTATAGGTATGTTATTTATTTTGAGTTCCAAATATCTCTTTTATGCCACCAAGAGAACCGAGAATACCTGTTGCTTCATAGGGTATATATACCGATTTATTTTTGTCGCCTGAAACCATTTCCTTAAGCGCATCGATATATTTTATTGCTATTAAATATTTAGTCGGGTCGCCCTTTGCCTTAACTACTGCCTCTGTTATTATATTTATAGCTTCGGCTTCCGCATGAGCAACTTTTATCTTGGCCTCTGCTTCTCCCTCAGCGTATAAAATCTTGGCTTTCTTTTCTCCTTCTGCCTGGTTAATATCGGACTGCCTTATACCTTCCGCATCCAATATTTTGGCCTGTTTGCCGCCTTCTGCGGTAAGCACAGCGGCTCTTTTATCTCTCTCGGCCCGCATCTGCTTTTCCATGGCTTGCTTAATATCTTGCGGAGGGTTTATGTCTTGAAGCTCTATGCGAGTTACTTTAACACCCCACTTATCGGTTGCTTCGTCTAAGATAGCCCGCAGCTTATTATTTATAATATCTCTAGAAGCAAGAGTGTGATCTAAATCCATTTCTCCTATAACGTTTCTTAACGTAGTCTGTGTTAATTTTTCTATCGCGTCGGGAAGATTGGCGACTTCATAAACCGATTTAACGGGATCGGTAATCTGAAAATATAATATTGCGTTTATTTCTATGACAACGTTATCTCTGGTAATCACATTTTGTCTTGGAAAATCATACACTACCTCTCGAAGGTCTATCCGTTTAATTCTTTCTCTGCGGATGATTATTTTGCCATCAACATCTGTTTTAATATATTTCCAGTCTATTTCTCGTGCCTTATCAAATAACGGCAGGATAATGTTAATCCCGCTTTTAAGGGTTTTATGATATTTACCCAATCTTTCCATAACCATGGTTTCTGCCTGCTGGACTATTCTTACCCCGGAAATTACGAATATAATAACGAAAAGAGCGATTAGGATTAAAATATAAGTTGTGATCATGCGTCCCCCTTCTTAGTTTTGGCGCCTCACCAATACTTTTACCCCTTCAATCTGTTCTACTGTTACTTTTTGACCAACTTCTATATCGTCTCCGCCTAATGAAATCGCCTTCCAGTCTTCGCCTCCAATACGGACTCTTCCTGTTTGAGACCTTGCGCTAATTTTTTCGGATACCAATCCTGATTTACCGATTAGCGCATCTACGTTGGTTTTGACATCATCTTTTTTTGAAAAAAGATACTTTAAAACTAAGGGCCTTAGCCAAAAAAATATTAGTAGCGTAGTAATCGAAAAAGTGACGATTTGCCATTTAAGTCCGACGCCGCCAAAGGAAATTAACCCTGTTACAAGGCAACTTATTCCAAAGCAAGCTAGTATAAATCCAGGTGTAAATATTTCAACGATAAAAAGTATTACCGCCATGATAACCCATACCTGCCAGGGAATCATTTATTCCTCCTTGTGCTTATGTAAATTCTTTGAGCTACATTAACTCTGGATCTATCTTATTCGGCTATCTTACCTTTCCTGATTATACGATACAGGCCAAGAAAACTTCAATATAATTAAACGATTGCAGCGTGACCCGATATGTAATCTGAAAACACTGATGATATCCCTTCAAACATTTATTTAAACTATTCTATCGCGAAGCTGGCATTCACTACAGCCATAACTTTCTTCTCATACGAAGATGTATCGTTTTCTCCATACCAGGACACATCGTATGAATTAACAGGGGTTATCTGGAAGGTGCCCATCTTGGCAGACCTTATGGCGCCTATCTTGTTCCCGGTTGATTGCGCCATAGTGGCGGCGCGCTTCTTAGCGTCTTCGGTTGCGTTAGAAAGCATCTCAATTTTTAGTTCGGCGAGTTTGGTATAAAAATACTCCGGAGCGTTGGAAATAAGTTGTATATCCTGCTCGATGAGCTCGGTTGACTGCCGGGAAACGTCCTCTACCTTTTTAACGTCATACGACTTAACCTGGATGCCCTGCGATAACCTGTATGCCTCAATCTCATTCGTATTGTTTCCCTTCTCGTTCTTTTTATAGAGGATCTCGGTATTGACCTGCGAAACGATCAACTCATCATCCTTGATTCCTTTGGAGGCGAGATACGCCTTAACCTTCTTCAAATCATCCTGTAATTTCGCGTATCCTGCCTTTAATTCGGCCTCCTGCCTTGAAAATTGGGCGGTCCAAACTATATAATCTGAAACTATCTTTTTCTCCGCCGATCCCGTAACAGTTACCACCTCGCTTGAAAACTTCTTGATCTGCAATAACCCTTTCGATAAAATCACGGTTGATGCTACGGTGGCAATTACAAAACAAACCCCCAGTATGATTATCTGGGTACTGCGCAAAACCTTCAAGCCCTCCATCCCGCACCTCCTGTTAATAGGTTCATAAAACAAAAAACCCGCGCCGGCATGCTTTTATGCCAACGAAGGTTTTGCTTTTTTAACGTCCGGGATTTACCCCTTCCAACTCGGGACGATTTCTTACTGTGGATATAAGTATACCACCATTATCCCGCTTGTCAATGGCTTTAACTTTGACAGCGCCAGCCCGCCGGCCGTGAGCCATGGGATAACGCTTCTTGACGGTGCCATCCTATATGGGGACAGCCTACAATCCTAGGGTGTCCCTTTCTGGGATGGCACCGGCTTGTGCATGGGATGGCACCGGCTTGTGCACCGGTTTGTGGCGATCCATTTGATTATCCTTTTATTAACTATCGCGATAATTTTTTTCCGTATTTCTTCGTCTTCTACACCGCGGCTCATGTTGACAACGGATGGACGTATATTGATCAAGGAATCAAACTCAATAAATTCGTCGCCGTCCATCTCCGGATAAAGGTTAATCCCCCACAAATAGGGTCAGCGACTATTTATTTCGCGAAAAACGGTCACTGTCCCTGTTTTCACTATTTTTTTATCACCGTTTTAAAAATCGTATAACCTTAGCCGTAAATAGATCGGGCTTTTCAACGTGCACGCAATGGCCGGCGCCCTTTATCTCCTCAAAAACGCTGCCTTTAATAGATTTGGCAAGCTGCATAGATTCTGCCGGATAAATAAGGATATCATCGCTGCCTGCAATAACAAGGGTTTTGGCTTTAATATTTTTGGCCTTAAGGCGCGAGTCAAAAGATGTCATGGCGCTGATTTGACCTTTAAATCCTTCGACTGATTGCAAATACGGGTAAGCCGAAGCTTCCTTTATGAATGCCGCTATATAGCCTTTCTCCTCAAATTTTTTCGGAGAAAATAACCAATATGACCACGCCCGCATTAACGCTTCGTTGTCTTGGTTTTTTTCAAAACGTCTTAGAAAATCATTGAATAATGCATTATTGCGAGCCGATGAAACAGAGGCGGTAGCTTCAAGTATAAGTTTTCCGACGCATTCAAAATAATCTATGGCCAGATCCTGCGCTATATAACCTCCCATTGAATGGCCTACAACATGGCATTTCTTTATCCTCAAATAGTCAAGAAGACCTGCCGCGTCAACAGCCATTTCGCGGATTGAATATTTTTTGTTCGGCGCATCGCTCCTGCCGGACCCGCGGTTATCAAACACTATGACAGAGAAAAACTTTGCCAGCTTTGCGCATACGCCTACCCAGCTTGCGTTATCGGAATTAAGGCCTGATATCAATAAAAGCGGCTGGCCCTTGCCGTAAATTTCGTAATACAAAGATATATTCTTCAGTTTTGCTTTAGGCATATGAAATATGTATAAATAGGGTCAGCGACTATTTATTTCGCGAAAAACGGCCGCTGTCCCTATTTTCTTTAAGGAAAAGACCTCCTGCATTTTACATCAGAGAGGTCTTTTCCGCGCCGAAGGGTGGGGTCCCTCTCGCATTAGCCGAGGAGGAACCTCTCGGTTTCTATAGGTATGTATTATAGGGCTGAATATGGTGACTATCAAGAAGATTTGCAATTTAGAGAGGTCTATTCCTCACTAAATATGAAATCCTGAGCAAGTGAGCAAAGCGAACGCGCCGAAGGATGTCCGTTTTGTCCGGTCAATTTTGGATCAATTTTTCGTAACTCTTTATAGCACAAATTGATATAAAATGTCCACCCCATTATGGTGGACATTTATTAATAAATAACCTCTCATCCCCAAAAACATCCCCAGCTGTCTTCGTCTAATTCCCTAAGACAATCATTTATTGTATAAATATCTTCCCTGGGAACATATGGCCACCATTTGCCGGTTTTTCTCTTCCAGTAAAGGTGCCAGCGGCTATCGAAATCTGTATATCGCATCTGGCAGAATTCACAGCAACTGGTCTTTGAGGAATCGCTGAAAAGCGGCCTCTTTTCAGCGATGGTAATGCGGTTATGCTGAGCTTTAACAAGAAATCCTATTTGCCTGCGATGCTTAGGGGGTACTTTGTTATAAAGATATCCGTTAATTTCTTCCACGGCATTTTCGCGTATATCTTCGTGCATTCTTTTACGATAAGACAACGCTCGTAAACCCGAATCGCCGGCAGCCTCATAGGCATTGGAATAATAACTAAGGCGGCTTTCGCTAAGCTTACTTTTCTTCGCGATTTTCAGAAATTCGCGATAGTCGCTGTCGGTATCCAAATCAAGTTTAGCGGCTTTTTTAATAAATGAATATTTTTCAGGACATCTCATGTTATTCAGCCAAAACTTCCTCTATTTTAAGAACAAAATCTTTTGCGTCTTCCAATATCCATTCCGCATCATCATTTGTAAGCACTTCGATTCCATACTGATCTACCACTCTATCCTCTTGCGCTTTTTCCAGTGCGTCGGCATATTTTTGTT
>CAZPYQ010000040.1:0-4106 GCA_964590585.1 uncultured Planctomycetia bacterium
CTATTTAGGGGGTACACGTTTAATATTGTGTAGAGGGACAGGTTCAATCTTAATTTCCCAAACGGTACAAATATGCTCCGGAGGCGGAGCCGAGGAAGTCGAAGAGCCAGTCGACGATATCCATTTCCCTGCCGGGAACGAAATATTGATGGAGCTCATCTGTGGCGGCGTATAGGGAGGCGATGGCTATAGAGGTTATTACGATGCTTCCGAAGAGGGTTATCCTGGAGTGATAAAACGCGCGGACCAGAAGCGCGCCGAGAAGCGCGTATTCTATGAAATGCGCTACCTTTGGAAACCAGACTGCGGGGACTTCGGGCAGATACGCCTTAGGGATAGAGGATAAAGTGAATATGGCGGCCATCCAAAGATAGGCCGGCAGCCAATATTTTAAGAACCGCAGCCGCCGCATGTGCCATCTTTCTTGGCGGGGCACGAGTCACCCTTCTTGCCGCCGGCTTTGCCTTTATTTTTGTAGTCCGTCTGGTAAAACCCGGACCCTTTAAATATTATGCCTGAACCGCCTCCTATCAAACGATGGAGGCCATCCTTTTTGCATTTAGGGCATGTCTTTAAAGGCTTCGCGGCCATGCTCTGAAATTCCTCAAATTTGTATCCGCATTTTGAACATTCGTAGTCGTACGTAGGCAACTTGGACTCCTTCTTTTATTTAAACATCCTTCTCATCTTCTCCACGAACGATCTGGAGAGCGGCCCCGAACTCTCGCCGGAGGCCCTGGCAAATTCTTTTAATGCTTTCTTTTGCTCGGCGTTCAGGTCGGCGGGCGTCTCCACCTGGACCTTTACCAGTTCATCGCCTCTTCCACGGTCGTGGAGGTGCGCTATGCCCTTTCCCTTAAGGCGGAACATCCTTCCGCTTTGTGTCCCTGAAGGCACCTTCATCATGACCTTTCCCTCGAGCGTGGGTACCTCGACCTCCGCGCCGAATACAGCCGTGACAAAGCTTATCGGAACCTCACAGTATATATCGCTATCATGCCTTTCGAATATTTCATGGGGCTTCACATGCACCAGGACATAGAAGTCGCCGTGACTTCCCCCCCTCTCCCCGGCCTCGCCCTCACCGGTCACCCGTAACCACATGCCAGACTCTATACCAGCAGGTATCTTTACCTTGATATTCCTCTTCGCCTTAATCCTGCCTCTTCCGTCGCAGACCGGACATGGCGTTTTTATGACCGCGCCCTCGCCTCCGCAGCGGCCGCAGGTCTGGGCAATGGTAAAGAAACCGTTCGACTGCCTTATCTGGCCGGAGCCCCGGCAGGCCTGGCAGGTCTCTTTCTTCGACCCCGCCTTGGCGCCTGTTCCGCCGCATGCCTCGCAGGGCTCGTATTTCGAAAGCGCTATCGTCTTTTCGGCGCCGAAAGCGGCATCCTTAAAACTTATCTTGATCTCGAATTGCAGGTCCCTTCCTCTCCGTCCGCCCCTTCTTCCGCCGCCTCCCTCGTAACCTTCGAATGAGCCCGTATCAAAGCCGAACCCCCTGAAGAGTTCTCCTATATCGAATCCGCCGAAAATATCCTTAAGGTCATCGAAGTGGTGAAAATCCTGCTGGAAATCGAAACCGCCCTGCCTGAACGAAGAGTCTACGCCCGCATGGCCGAACCGGTCATATTTCGACCTCTTCTCCTGGTCCATCAGGACCTCGTAGGCCTCGGATATCTCCTTGAACCTCTCTTCCGCGTCTTTCTTCTTATCGTGAGCGACGCGGTCGGGGTGGTACTTTAAGGCGAGGGCCCTAAAGGCCTTTTTTATTTCGTCGGCGCTTGCGGTCTTACTTACACCGAGGACTTCGTAGTAATCGCGCTTCATAAGGAGCTGTCAGCTATCAGCTGTCAGCTGTCAGCTGCTGATGGCTGAAAGCTGATGGCTGAAAGCCATAACGCTATTTCCTTCCCTTTTTATCGTCATCCTCGGCGGTATAATCCGCGTCGATGACATCGTCGTCCTTCTTTTTACCGGCCGATTCTTTCTCTGTCCCCTGTTCTCTGTCCTCTGTTTTCTGTCCGCCCTGCCCATCCTTTGCCCCCGCAGTCTTCTTATACACCTCTTCCGCCAGTTTGTGGGAGGCCTGCGTCAGCGTCTCCATCGATTTCTTTATCCTCTCGACATCCTTGGATTTTAACGCCTCTTTGGCCTCGGCCAGGGCGGACTCTATATTCTTCTTATCGGAATCGCTTACCTTGTCGCCGTATTCTTTCAAGGACTTTTCGGTCGCGTATATGAGGGTGTCCGCCTGGTTGACGATCTCGACCTCTTCCTTTTTCTTTTCGTCCTCCGCGGCGAACTTCTCGGCGTCCTTCACCATCCTGTCTATCTCTTCCTTGGAGAGTTTCTTCGGAGCCGTTATCTTTATCGACTGCTCCTTGCCGGTGCCGAGATCCTTCGCGTTCACGTGGACTATGCCGTTTTGGTCTATATCGAACGTGACCTCTATCTGGGGTATCCCCCGCGGCGCGGGCGGTATGCCCACAAGGTCAAAGCGCCCGAGCTCGACGTTACCGTCCGCCATCTTCCGCTCCCCCTGCAGGACCCTGATGGTCACGGCCGTCTGGCTGTCTGCGGCCGTAGAGAATATCTGGCTCTTCCTCGTAGGTATGGTCGTGTTCCTCTCTATGAGGCGCGTGCATACCCCGCCCAATGTCTCTATGCCTAAGGATAACGGAGTGACGTCAAGAAGCAGGACATCCTTCGCGTCTCCTTTTATTATCGCCGCCTGTATGGCGGCGCCCAGCGCGACGCACTCCATGGGATCCACTCCGCGCTCTATCTTCTTACCTACATAATCTTCCAGGAACTTCTGGACCACGGGCATCCTCGTAGGGCCGCCCACCATGATTATCCTGTCGATATCCTTTCCGGAAAGCTTGGCGTCGCCCAGGGCCCTGTCAACCGGACCGCGGCACTTGTCCACTATAGGCGAGACAAGTTCCTCCAGCTTGGCCCTATTGACGGACATAGTGAGGTGTTTAGGCCCTGTGGAATCGGCCGTTATGAAAGGAAGGTTTATGTCGGTGGTGAGCGTGCTCGAGAGTTCTACCTTGGCCTTTTCCGCCGCCTCTCTAAGGCGCTGCATCGCCATCTTGTCGTTCCTTAGGTCTATGCCACTCTCTCGCTTAAACTCTTTGGCTATGTACTCGATGAGGACATTGTCCATGTCGGTGCCGCCCAACTGAGTGTCCCCGCTCGTGGACTTGACCTGGAAGACGCCTTCGCCCATCTCCATGATGGTGACATCGAGGGTACCCCCTCCGAAATCGAATACCATTATCTTGAGCTCTTTTCCCGCCTTGTCCAGGCCGTATGCCAGGCACGCGGCCGTCGGCTCGTTTATGATACGAAGCACCTTTAATCCCGCTATCTCGCCCGCGTCCTTTGTCGCCTGCCTTTGGTTGTCGTTGAAATAGGCCGGACAGGTGATGACCACTTCTTCCACCTTGTCCCCCAGATACGCTTCAGCGTCCTGTTTTATCTTCTGCAGGATAAACGCCGATATCTGCTGGGGCGTATAATCCTTGCCGTATATCCTGTATTTGAAATCCGTCCCCATCTTCCTCTTGGCCGCGTATACTGTGCCTTCCGGATTGATGGTCGCCTGGCGCCTGGCCGGCTCGCCTACCAGTTTCTGGCCGTCTTTCGTGAAAGCGACGAAAGACGGAAACGCCTTGCCGCTTGAAACGCCGGCGCCTTCCGCGCTCGGTATTATGTTGGGCCTGCCGGCCTCCATCACCGCAGCCGCCGAATTCGATGTTCCGAGATCTATTCCTATTATCTTAGCCATGTTTATGACCTCCTATCGATTAGAAACCAGAAACCAGAGCACAGAAACCAGAATCTTTTTACTGGTTCTTTTTTTCCTGTTTCTGGTTACTGGTTTCTGGTTTCTGGTTTTTTACTATCCTGACCGCCGCAGGCCGTATCAGTTTCCCGTTCAGCCTGTAGCCCGCTTTCAACTCCTCCGCGATAGAATTATCCTCTTTATCCTTATCCTCTACGGACTCTACCGCCTCGTGGACGTGCGGGTCGAATTTTTCTCCGACCGTCTTCACCTTCTCCGCACCCAGGTCCTTAAGGAACTTCTTAAC
>CAZPYQ010000040.1:4116-10937 GCA_964590585.1 uncultured Planctomycetia bacterium
CCTTTAAGGCCTTAACGTCATCCGAATCCTTTATGTGCCTGAGCGCCATGTCTATGGAATCTACTATCGGCATGAATTCCGAGATGAACTCCTCCTTCGCGTATTTTAAAAACTCTATCCTTTCCCGCTCGAGCCTTTTTTTAAGGTTCTCAAACTCCGCATGAGCGCGGACGTAATTGTCATGGAAGAGATCCCTCTCTGCCGCCTTTTTTAAAAGCGCCTCATGTTCCGCCTTCGGCAGGGTCACCGGGGAGTCCCGCTTGCCGTTCTTGTCCTTATTTTCGTTTTTCGTATCCATATAGCATGCGGTCCTTAATCGTCAAGTTCGCCCAAGGCATGCGTGAGCGCGCCGGCCAGGAAATTCACCATCGGAATGACCCTCATGTAATCCATCCTGGTCGGCCCTATCACGCCGAGCCGGCCGGCGACATTATCCATGAGGCGGTACCCGCAGGTCACGATGCTCATGTCGGTTAAGGTTCTTGCCTTATTCTCGCGGCCTATATGTATCTTAGTGCCCAGATCGCGTATATCGTCCGAGAGGATATCGAAGAGGCAATCCTTATCCTCTACCAGGTTAAGGATTGCCTTTATCTTTTCGGAATCGCTGAACTCCGGCTGGGCCAGGATGTGGCTCGTGCCGTTTATGTAAAGCCTGCCGCTTATATTCGACAGCATTATATGGCTCACCAGGTTGCGGGCCTCTTCAATTATCTTATATGAAGAATCCCTCTCGGCACGCAGCCTCGCTGCCAGGTAATTTTTGACTTCGTCCAGAGTCATCTCGCCTAAGATGCTGCTTAATAAATTGGCTATCTTGTTAAGGGTGCCGCGGTCGAACGGGTAATCAAGGGTTATTATGAAATCCTTCATGATGCCGGCCCTGGATATAAGTATGACCAGGACCTGATTCTTTCCTATCTGGACGAGGTCTATGTGCTGAAAATCGTTCTTCTCCGTCTTGGGCAGGATGACGACGCCGGCGCAGTTCGTTATCTTCGAGAGTATGTGAGAGGTGCTCGTCAGGATGTCTTCCAGGGACTTCATCCTGAATTTATACTCTTCGTCTATCGCCATTACCTGGTTCTCGGTAAGCGCCTTGATATGCATGAGGGAGTCGACGTAATATCTGTACCCTTTCTCGGTCGGTATTCTGCCGCCGGAGGTATGGGTCTGTTTGATATAGCCGTCCTCTTCCAGGTCCTGCATGACGTTCCTTATGGTGGCGCTGGAAAGGCCCATCTTCTTCGATATTACGCGCGAGCAGACAGGCTTCGCCGAATCGATGTAGCAGCTTACTATCGCCTCGAGCACTGTCTCTTTTCTTTTATTGTCCGCCCCGGATTTAGCCATATCGGCCTCTCCTTAAATAAGAATTAGCACTCTCTCGTTAAGAGTGCTAATTTTGTATTCTATCAATATCGCCGTGTCTTGTCAAGTCTTTTTGATGTTCTTTATCTTTTCCTCGACTATCTCCTTGACCCGGCGGGGGACCCTCGCTTCTATGTATATCCCGTCTTCTTTGTAATCCTTGCGCGTGATAAGGCCGTTTTCATAAATGAAATTCAATAATCTGCTCTCGCTCAAGGGGATCCTGGCCCTCATATCCTCCAGGAACTTCTCCACATACCCCTCTATCCTGTTGATAAGGCCCTCTAAACCGTCACGCTTCAGGGCGGATATGGCCAGCGGGTTGCCGAACTCTCTCATGGCCTTATCGATATCGCCCTTATCCTCCACCTTATCTGTCTTATTAAGGACGGATATGACCGGCTTGTCGCGTACTCCCAGATCCTCAAGCGTCCTGTAGACGGCCTCCGCCTGCTCCTTCGCCTTTGGATGGCTTATATCTATAATATGAAGTATGAGGTCGGCCTCCTCCACCTCTTCCAGCGTGGCCTTGAACGCCTCTATCAGGTGATGCGGCAGGTCGTTTAAGAAACCCACCGTATCTATGAAGAGGGCCTTCTGCCGAAGCGGCAATACGAATTTCCTCACCGTGGAGTCCAGGGTGGAAAACAATTTATCCTGCGTGGCGACCGTGGAACTGGTGAGCGCGTTGAGAAGCGTGGATTTGCCGACATTCGTGTATCCCACTATGGCCACGGCGAGGCTCGCGAAACGCGTCCTGTGCTTACGCATCATGGCGCGGCGGGAACTTAAGGTCTCAAGCTCGCTTTTAAGTTTCGCTATCCTCGTCTTTATGCGGCGCCTGTCCACTTCAAGCTTCTGCTCCCCCGGCCCCCTCGTACCTATGCCGCCGCCCAGGCGCGAGAGCGCCACGCCCTTGCCCGTGAGGCGCGGAAGGAGATACATGAGCTGCGCCAGTTCCACCTGTATCTTCCCCTCGTTCGAATGGGCCCGCGAGGCGAATATATCCAGTATGAGCTGCGTCCTGTCTATGACCTTGGCACCGATTATACCCTCCAGGTTCTTCTGCTGGGTTCCGGTCAGGTCATTATTGAATATCACTACATCTATGCCTTCTTCGAGACAATGCAAACGGATCTCTTCGGCCTTCCCTTCGCCTATGTAATAATTGGCCGCGAGCTCGTGCCGTTTTACTATCTCTTCCCTTACGACCTTCGCCCTCGCGGATAACGCCAGTTCCGCGAGCTCCCGCGAACGCTCCTTTGCCGTCCAGCCCTTAGCGGACCTTAAATCAACCGTTACGAGTATCGCCTTTTCCATGGACCTTTCCCGCTATCCGCGAAACGATCTGCCTGCCGCTGGTGGCCGACACATCAAACCACTCTATCCTTTTATCGGGCCTAAACCATGTGAGCTGCTTCTTCGCCAGCCGCCTCGTATTCCTTTTAAGGCTCTCCTTCGCCTCAACCATATCATAGCGGCCATCGAGGTAACCCTCTACCTCCTTAAGGCCCAATATGGCCCCCGCTGTCCTGCTCAACCTCATCTTCGCGAGGCGCTTAACCTCCCTGACCAGGCCGGAGGCGAACATCCTCTCAACCCGCGCGTCTATATCCGCGTATAATTCCTCTCTGGGCTTATTGAGGCCGAATATAAGGATATCGTACTCGTCCTTTAGACCCTTCGTCTCCTTCTTAAGCTCCGTCTTCGTCTTCTTTAGACTGTGCCATATCTCGAGGGCGCGTATGACGCGGCGCGAATCGTTGGGGTGTATCCTGGCCGCCGCCTCGGGATCAAAGGCGGCGAGCCGGCGGTGAAGGGCGAGGGCGCCATGTCTCGAAAGATACGCCGACATCCTTTTCCTGAACCGGCGATCCTCTTCAGGCGACCTGAAAAGTCCGTCTATGAGCGCCTTTACATACAATCCGCTTCCGCCCACGACCAGGGGGGTCCTGCCGCGTTTAAATATCCTCTTTATGCGGTCCGTCGCCAGGGCTATGAATTGAGCGACGCTGAACTCCTCTTCCGGATCGACGAAGGCGATTAGATGATGCCTCGCCGCGGCCAGGATTTTCTTCGAGGGCGCCTGGCTCAATAACCCGACACCCCTGTAGACCTGCATGGAATCGCAGGATATTATCTCGGCATTGAGTTTTTTTGCGAGCGGTACGGCGAGGCGCGTCTTTCCGGACGCTGTGGGCCCTACGAGAAATACCAGTTTTTTTCTCAAACCACTCTTCCCCTTAATGTATGGCAGGTGGCGGCTTCGATCTTCACATTGACGAACCTGCCCGAAAGGTCCTCTTCGCATTCGACGAGCGCCGTCTTATTGGTCCTGGTCCTGCCGGACATCCCCTTCATCTTGGAGGGGATTACGCCTTCAAGCAGGACCTCCTGCGATGTCCCTATGAGGAGGCCGTTTTTCTTTTTGGATATCCGGCCCTGGGCCTCCAGGAGTGCGAGGTTCCTGCCGGTTTTTACCTCTTCCGGGATGTCGTCTTTGAAACTCTCCGCTTTCGTGAAGGGCCTCGGCGAGTATTTAAACATGAAACCCGCGTCGAACCCTATCCCTTCCATCATGCGCAAGGTATCCCTGAAATCCTTATCCGATTCGGAAGGGAACCCTACTATTATATCCGTGGTGAGGCACCCCTGCGGAAGAAACTTTCTGTACGATTCTACGAGTCTTAAATAATCCTTTGTCTTATAGCCGCGGTTCATTAGCTTGAGGACCCTGTCAGAGCCGGACTGCATGGGAAGGTGCAGATGCTCGCAGACTTTCGGGAGATCCCGCATCGCTTTAAAGAGTGCCGGTGAGGCGTCTTTCGGATGGCTTGTCATGAACCGGATCCGGAAATCGCCTTTTACCTTATTTATATCTTCCAGGAGTTTCGCGAACCCGTACCCCGTACCCCGTTCCCCGTTTCCCTTATAAGAATTAACATTCTGCCCCAGGAGCGTAATCTCCTTGAATCCCCTGGCTCCCAGGTCCTTAACCTCGCGCATGATATCCTTAAGGTTACGCGGCCTCTCCCCGCCGCGCACATAAGGCACTATACAGTAAGAACAGAAGTTACTGCAGCCGTGGCTTATCGAAACGAACGCCTTTATATCGTTATCGCGATAGGAGGGAAACGCCTCTTTCCTGGGTTTGCCTATATTATTGAGGACGGCGATATTCGCCCTGTCCTTCAAAAGGCCCTTTATGAGCCGCGGAAGCTCCGTCTCATTATCCGGCCCGCAGGTGAAGTCCACGAGCGGGATATCCTCGAATATCTTTGTCTTTTTGGCCTGCGCCATGCAGCCGATGACGCCTATAAGGAGGCCTGGCCTTTGTTTTTTAAGTTTCGCGAGGTTCCATATATTGGCGGAGGCCCTGTCCTCGGCATGCTGCCTGACGGAACAGGTATTGAAGAGTATGATGTCGGCGTCTTCTATGCTTTCGGCCCTTCGGAACCCCGCCTCCATCAGGAGCCCGAGCGCAAACTCCGAATCCCTGAAGTTCATCTGGCATCCGAAGGTGCGCAAAAGCACACGTAGCTTCTTCGGGCTTTTGCCTCCGGAATCGCCTGTATTGTCGTCTTTTCGTTCGTTTTCAACCATTTCATCCCCTCTTCGTAGCAAGTCTTCCACGGCTCATTCAACTCAAACTTCACGATCTCCTGATTCTGGATAGCGATCGACTTAAAGACAATCCGCATGAACGTCTTTATAAGGTAGTCCAATTGGTGATTGTCGCTTTCGGGTGTACTGCGCAACCGCAAAAGGAAATCCTGCGTCGCCTTAACCAGATTGACGGAATTGCGCTTGTCCAGAATCTTAAGATGAATGGCCTTGATATCCTGCTTTAGTTTTTTCTCCTCATTACTTAAAAGCTCGGCTCTGTCTTTATAAAGCCCCATATTTATTTTGTCTTCTGAAAATAATTCGTATATAGCCCTTTGCTTCTCCACGTTCTTTTTAAGAAGCGTTTCCTTCTCCTCCAACTGCTCCACATATACCCTCTCCGGCTCAGAAGCGTTAAGCCGAATCATGTCGCCTAATTCTTCCAGCACGTGAAGATTTTTTCTAATGACTTCAACGATATCCCAGACCTGCTTATTGATAGCATCAGCAGTCACGGATTTATTGTTGCACTTAATGTACCGAATCCCTCTGGACGAACACCTATACCACGGACGCCTCATCTTTGTTCGATGATTAACGATATGCGTCATCCCGCGATAATTGCCGCCGCATTCATTGCATTTTAAGATACCGGAGAGATGATAAACGTTATTGCGGAACCGGACTACGCCATTCGTGCGGTTTCGTTTGAGAAGCGTGGAAGCCTCGTCAAACTCCCTTTGCGAAATAATCGGCTCGTGCGTATTCGGGACTTCGATGATCTTGGATGGATCATTCTTAATATAGCAATACCCCTTCCCCTCGCCATTTTTAGTTTTGGTCTTCGTGTCGTAACGCCGCTTGTTCCACACCAACATCCCCAAATACACTTTGTTCTTGAGAATATCAGAGATGAATTTAGTATAAAACTTCCCGCCCTGCCTTGAAGGTATCCCGAGATGATAATAATGCCCGGCAATCTGCGAAGTACTCTTGCCATTTATGTACATCGAAAATATCTCTTTTACAATCTTCGACTCTTCGGGATGCACTTCCAACTTCTTGGCATCCTTGTTGTAGCGATAGCCATACGGAGCGTAGCGGGCGCCCTGCCAGTGGCCTCTTTTGACTCCCACTACCATTCCCGGAAACACGCGCTCAACCAAACGGTTCCGTTCAAACTCCGCGCAACTGCCAAGCATCTGAATAGCCATTTTACCGGCACTAGATGTCGTATCGAACGGCTCGGTAGCTGACTTGTAACCAATACCAATCGACTCAAATTCCTCGAGCAATCCTAAAAGATCCTTAAGCCGACGGCTTAGGCGATCCTGCTTATACACCAACACTAAATCAAACTGCTTATTACGAGCGTCAAATAGAAGCCTCTGCAATGCCGGTCTATCCATATTGCCGCCGGAATAGCCATCATCCATATAAACGTCTTTTCCGGAAAGACTGCAAAAAACGTCCCAGCCGAAATTTTTCGCGTATTGCAATAAATATGTCCTTTGCACCTCCAACGAAAAACCTTCGCGGGCTTGATCCTCTGTGCTGACTCTCGTATATAACGCTACCTTCATTATTCTTCCCTTAAAGTCTCACGCCACTCCTTAATCTTGGCGATACACTCGTCCGTGAACACCGGCCAGTCTTTGTAATCCCGCTTGGGCTTGACCCAACCCTTGCGGATCCAATTGATCATGGTCTGCCGGTGAACGCCCAGCATCTTTGCCGTCTCTGTCATGGTGTAAGTTTTCATAATTGGCACCCTCAACTATTGGTGCCCAGTATACCGTATTATACAACCCTATACAAGCGTTTTCTTCTCCGCGTCATAGCAG
>CAZPYQ010000041.1:0-10744 GCA_964590585.1 uncultured Planctomycetia bacterium
CTTTCTTTAAAGGCGCAAAGATGTATCTCTTTTTTGACACAAACGGTCTGCTGGATGAGATAAGATTAATAGAATCTTAAAGCGAGGGACAGGCACCTATTTTTTTGAGGCTATGAACGAAAATGGTGGCTGTCCATGTTTTTGTTTTCTATGTTAAAAATCAAAAAAGTTAGTATTCGCCTCTTGACTCTTTTCCGGTATATGCTATACTTTGTGGCTTTCAGTAAGTTAAAAGATTTAAAAAGATAGCATATATATATGTATATAGTGAAACGACATCCTGCTAGAAAAATCATCGCCTGTATATTGGCGGTTACGTTCTTCGTTTCAAACATCGCCTTCGCCGATCCTGATATCTCCACATTAGGCGCACAATCCAGGTTTAAACCCATCACCGACCAGGGTATTTTATCTTCCGCTTTATTGCGGCAGGAACTCCTCCTCGGAAGCCGCGCTATACTCCATGGAAAAGATCTAGATGAGATAAATGTGAAACTGAGGCAAGTCGCTTTCATAGATATTAACAAAAGTAGCGGCAAGGCCCCGGCCTCTTTCATATTTACCTTAAGAAATCCGGATGCCTCAAATGGCGTGAATCTATTTGAACTTACATTTAAAGGGAGCGACCTCGAATTCGAGATAAGAAGAAGGGAAGACCTCGCGGCCAGATACGCTGTTTATGTCACTACGGCGTTCGCCTCTGCCTTGGCTTCAAGGCCAAAACGCCGCCTGACGCCGTTCGCGCGCCGCGCCTCCTCGAGCGGGGAGAAGAGTCCGCTATTGCAAGTGGTGGAATCCAACCTGCCCGATGAGCCCATAACCACGCCGCTTTCCGGTAAAAAAATTGTGATATTCGGCGCCGGCGTGGTGGGGAGAGGTTTTATCGCAGAGCTATTCCGCAGGGCAGGATACGAGATCGTGCTGGTCGATATAGACAGCGGCTTCATAAATAGAGTGAGGAAGGCGGGGTCTTATCCTCTATATCTGGTGGGCAAAGAAAACCATAAGATAGTCATACCGGACGCGACGGCCTACCATACCGATGGCGATGAGGCAGATATAATAAGAGAAGTCAAAGGCGCCGACATATTGGCGCTTGCAGTGCCCGAAGGAGCGCTTTCGGCGAGTTGCGCAAAAATAGCAAAAAGTCTTGAGGCGAGGAGGGGCGCCGGAATAACCGGGAAGATAGATATCATATTGGCCCGCAATATGGACGACCCAACCAAGGATGTTAGAAGGCTCATCCTGGACAACATACAGCACAGATCAGCCCGCCAGGATATAGATGCCAATACAGGCGTGGTGGGAACATGTATAGGAAGGATGATGCCAATCGTGCCCGAAGATGTGCGAGCGGTAGACCCCTCAGCCGTCTTCGGCGAGGCCTATTCTATATTGCCCGTAGATGGAGGGCAGTTCAAGAGTCGTCCTCTGCCGCAAGTCGACGGCCTGGAATTTCACGACAACCTGACAGCCCTAGAAAAGCGAAAACTCTTCGTCCACAACTGCGGCCACGCCATAGCCGCGTACCTCGGCCACCTTAAGGGCTATACCTATATTTATGAAGCGATACGCGATGATGTGATACGCGAGGTCGTCGAAGGGGCCATGACGGAATCGGGCCTTGCCCTTGTAAAAAAGTATGGCTTGGATTGGAACGATATACAAGAGCATATACGCGACCTTATAGGTCGTTTCGATAACGAACCTCTCGCTGATACGGTATCCAGGGTCGGCCGGGACCCGAAACGTAAATTGGATGTTGCCGATAGGCTTATCGGGCCTGCCTTATCGGCGCTTAAATACGGTATTGAACCTCAAAGCCTCGCTGCGGGTATCGCCGCCGCGCTTTGCTATGACAATCCGGCCGACGCGGATTCAGTAGAACTGCAGGCTATACGCGAAGATAGAGGTACAGACGCCCTCTTTTCGCACTTGTGGCCCCCTCCTTATAATAAGGAGCCTTACACCAGGGATTTTCCGAGATTGATGTTGTGGGTCAAGGATCTATTGCCGGATGTCGAGGCCCAATTTAGCGCTCGCAAAGGCCGCGCATCCTCAACGGGGAGCGCGGCGGCGCCGGATAGAGATACCTTGAAAGCTCTCATGGCAGAGATAGAGGTCATGGAAAGGGATATCGACGTAACGGTGAGCGAGCCGCTTAGGCATGACATCACGAAAGGAAGGGATGCATGGGTTGAAAAACGGATGGGATGGGTCGAAATATGGGACGGGATAACGGCGCGCGCGGCCGAAATGGGGGTTCATCTCGATAAAAATATGAACTTCCCGCATAATATTGCGAATCACCCCCTGGATATAAGGATAGAGCAGATTCGTAATGGCGCGTCCCTGGATGTTGTTAAATATTGGATCTCTTTGGATATCAAGGAGATGAAAAAAGCCATATCAAACCTGAAGATGTGCCTTCTGGATGTCCCGATGGCCGAATGCGCAAAGAGGCTGGTTTCTATCATGCGGCATTCAGGCAGGCAGGAAGAGGCCGGCGAAGAGATGAAAAAGGCTCTTGAGGCATATCTAAGAAGGTTTGAATCCTCGGCTGCGATGGTGGATACATTGTGGGATTTTGTCCGCCTCAATACGTTTACTGAACAAGACAGGGCCCTGCAGGCGATAGGTACCGAAGCGTTCGTGATAACGCTATTGGCGATAGCCCTGCGTGAAAATGAGACTGTGACGAGACAGGGCATTACAGTAATGCTCAATTTTTCCGGGGTAAAAGCGGACGAGTTTATAAAGCACGCCGAAAGGATTCCAAATAAGATTAAAGACCTGGTTGAATTCGCCGAATTGCTTTCTAACGCAGGGTACTACACGGTAGGCGAATACGGGCCCCTGTCGCCGGTTGATCCCGGCGATACAAGGGGCCGCCGTTCCTCGAGCGGACAGGATGCGAATAAGGCGATATTTGACTCCTGGCTCGCCCAATATCGGGATATCGAGCGCGAGTTTGACGCGATACCGCAAGACTGGCATGATAATAATCCAAACGGTGTTAGAAAGATCGCGAACAGGATGAATTGGGCCAGGGAACAGCTCTGGCTCGAATCAAAGAAGCGCCGTGTAAGATTTGACGACCCGACGATCGCGGGAAAGGTCCTCTGTGACATCGTGACAAAGCGTGTATGGGTACAAGACGGTAAAAAATCAGGCGCTGATGCTATAAAGAAAATGAAAAGCGGAAAGATATTGGAGTTAAGGCCGCTTGGGCTGAGTAAAAAAATAAGAGATTTGAGAATAGGTCTCTTAGCAACGATAGGGGATAAGGGCAGGCCTGTCTCGGAAAGGCAGGACGCTTTACGCGCCCTTAAGGAGATGGAGCGAAAAGGGTATATACCCAAACCTCATCCCGTGCCTGACAGCTTCATCCACTGTCACACATCTTATTCCTACGGCCCCACAGTTGAATTTATGGCCTGGCGGGCGTATCAGTTGGGCCTTGGCATAACGGACGGTGACGATAGCGGTGTCGTAGGCATAATAGACCACAATACCAATGCCGGCATAAGGAGATGGCGCGAGGCGTGCGAGATAGTAGGCATCAAAAAGTACACGGCAGGCGTTGAGGTTAGGTGCAGGAACAGGCACCCCAGGTTCAAGGATATGGAGACGAATTTCCCCGGCGTTCCGCGTGAGACATATTATGTCATCCATGGCGTGACCGAAGAAGAGGCGATAGAGATATTCGAAAAGATAAGACTGTCGTCTATCGCCCGGTTCAGGCGCATAATCGGGTATCTGAACAGCGACATCGTTACCGGATTAGGGGAGTCCTTTACCTTTGACTATGAGCGTGATGTGATGCCTCTCACCGCAAAGATATCAGAGTCTCCGGATCGGGCGGAACTGGCGGAGAATCCGACCGAACGGCACCTCGCCGGAGGCATAGCGGACAGGATAATAGAGAATATACCCGACCTGGTAAAGAGGATAGAGTTTATAGAAGGCCTTTTAAAGGCGTGCGGAGGAGCTGCGTTATCCGATGACGAAAAAGGCGAAGAGACGATGTCCAATGCGGAAAAACTTCTTGTAGTGATACGCAATAAGGTTATAGTGCCGCTCCGTGGTGTCGCGGTAAACGGGGAATTTATATTCGCGCCTGATGAGGATGAATGTCCGTATATAGAAGATGTGGCTCCCAGGTGCGAAGAGAAAGGCTGGGAGCCGTACTATGCGTTCCTCGGGGGAGGCGAGGCGTGCCGCGAGGCCGAAAATCTGGATAACAGGGATGACTGGTTAGAATACAATAGAGAGATAGGTATAAGAGGCATAGCTTATATGCCTGACCGGAATACCGAAGAAGAGAGAAAATGGGTAGGGGTAATATCCAAGAAGTTTCCGCTGCGCCGGCCGCTTCCCGGTATGGACGTTAACGCTGACGAATTTCCTTATACAAGCCATTATTCCGCCTTACCCGTTCTCATAGCCGCGGCCATGGCGCTTTATAAACGGGAGATGGCGAGAAGAAGCGGACGCGCGTCTTCGAGTGGCAGCTACAGCGCCTTCAAGATTATGATTTCAGAGAGGCTTATCGATACAAGAACTATATACACAGGCGTGGTAAACGGTGATGTCAGGAACGGTTGCGCTTTTGTCAACGTAGACTTCGGCCTTTATAATGGAAGGCGCGTTGAAATGCGCGGTGTTATGGCAAACCTTTCTCGCGCCCAGATGCGACAACTGGAAAATGGGACAAGGGTTAGGGTTAGCTTGGTTTCCTGGAAAGAGAGAAAGGAGGGGGAACCTCATCTCGTCTTTAGGTTTAAGCATGTCGCCGAAGCCGCGCCTCAAGCCGCACCAGCCGTAGACACGCCTAAGATTGACCCGAAACTCCCCAGATATACGACTTATGACGCCATACAAAAGGCGGATGAGACCATATGGGACGCTGATGCGGCCGGAAGGGTCCACCGTAACCTGCACGTAATGTTCAGGATGGAAGGAAAGGCCGGTTTATTTACCGAGCTGCGCCATAACAACTCTTCTATAGACCGCATCAGAGATCTTACAGACCGGTTTATCATGGAGATGGCCGGCCATGACGAGTGCGCCAATTTTGTCATAGAGACGACGAAGGAAGAGGGTCTGCTTCGTTCCATGACCATAACACTCGTAGAAAACGCCGGCCGTCAGTCGTCGAGCGGGGATTTAAGGAGCACCGTCCTTTACGACGAGCACGTCCGTCTCGGGGCCGCTATGACCGACTTCGGTGGCTGGGATATGCCGGTGCGATACAAAACGCAGATCACGGATGAGCATCTTGCCGTGCGGCAAAGGGCTGGACTTTTCGACATAAGCCACATGGGTGTCCTGGAGGTAAGCGGGCAAAAGGCGCTAGAATTTTTACAGCGCCTTACGACAAACGATGTCTCTCGGTTGAGACGGGGAAAGGTACAGTATACCTATGTGGTTGACGAAGACGGCGCCATCCTCGACGATATAATGGTTTGCATGCTTGAGGGCAGGTACCTTTTAGTCGTCAATGCCGCCAACACGGAAAAGATTAAGGGGTGGCTGAATCTCAATAATACGGAAGACGTTGTCATAAAAGATATGAGGGATGAGGCGCAGGGCGCGGAAAGAAAGGTGATGCTCGCGCTCCAGGGGCCGCTTGCTTTAAATATATTAAGGAAGTTGACCGGTCAGGATCTGGATTTCATGAAGTATTTCACGGCTAAAGAGATAGAACTGGCTGGGATAAAGGTCCTCTTGTCGCGGACCGGTTATACGGGAGAGAGGGGTTATGAGATATTCGTCCATCCTGATGACGCCGTTCTTCTTTGGCGAAAACTTCTGGAGGCGGGAATAGATGAGGGGCTAATTCCGTGCGGCCTGGGCGCAAGGGATTCTTTGAGGCTTGAGGCGGGTTTGCCGTTATACGGCCATGAACTTGCCGGCAGTATGGATATCTCGCCTTTCGAGGCGGGATTCGGAGATTTCGTCTCATTCGATAAGGGCGATTTTATAGGGCGCGCCGCGCTCCTTAAGAAAAGAGAGGAAGCGAACAGGCAGGTTGTCAGCCTTCTAATCGTAGGAAAAGAGGAAGGCAGGCAAGACCTGGCGCTCAAGGGCATCCCGTGGCCCTCTAACAGGACGGATAAACAGCCGGCGAGCATAGTAAAGGCGAAGGTGAAAGGCGGCGGATGGGTTGATGTCGGCGCAATAACCTCGAGAACGGTGGAATCGCCTACCTGGAAGAAGGAAGGTTTGGAAGATACCGCGAAGCTGGCGCTGGCGTGCGTCAAGAATGAATTCGCCGCTCCGGGCACAGAGCTTATGATAGAAACACGGGGTAAGGTATGTTATGCCCTTGTCCTGCCGCGAAATTTCTATGATAATGCCGGAGATAGATTCGCCAGAGAATATATGCCTTATTATATACCTACTACCGAAACCGAGCTGGCAGAGATGTTGAGGACGATAGGCGTCGCCTCGACCGATGAGTTGTTTGACGCCATACCGGAGGCGGCCCGGTTGAGAGGCGCGGTAGATGGTCTACCGGTTCGCATGAACAGGTTAGAATTATTTCTTCACATGTGGGAGCTAAGCCGCAGGAATATGCCGCTCTCCGATTCAAACTCCTTCGCAGGCCTGGGCATGCAAGAGGTTGATGTCCCCGGTATAGTGGATGAAGCGACTAACACGCGTTCTTTATCCACAAGTTATACGCAATATCAGCCGGAGATAATGCAGGGGTATCTTGAGGCCCTTTACCTCTACCAGTCCCTTATGTGCATCCTGACGGGGATGGATGTCTCCAACGCCTCGCTTTATGACGGCGGTTCCGCCCTCGCGGAGGCCGCCCTCATGGCATACAGGCTCAAAGAAAAAGAGGGGCGGAATAGAATAGTGGTCGCAGGCGCCTTGAGCCCGCTTTATAAGGACGTCCTCTATACTTACGCCAGAGACGTAGGCCTCGAGATCGTAGAGTCGCCTGTAGATATGGAGACGGGCCAGGTTGATGTCAAGGCCTTGGAAGGTTTGGTAGACGAAAACACCGCCGCCGTTTTAGTCCAACAGCCGAACTTCTTCGGCTGCCTCGAATCAGGGCTGGACGATATATCCCGGACAGCTCATGAAAAAGGCGCATTATTGATAGCGAGCGTGAATCTCTTCTCCCTTTTTACCTTAAGGCCGCCTTCCGAATACGGCGCCGATATCGTCGTCGCAGAAGGCCAGGTCCTGGGCAACCGCCTAAATTTTGGCGGGCCGGGATTCGGCGTCATGACGACGAAAAGGGAGTTTGCCAGGGAGATGCCGGGCAGGATAGTCGGAAAGACTGTTGACGCGGAAGGTAAGCCTGGTTACGTCCTCGCATTGGGGACACGGGAACAACATATACGCAGGGAAAAGGCCACCTCCAATATATGCACGAGCGAAGCGCTCTGCGCGCTTGGGGCGACATTTTTCGTTATGGAATCGGCAAGGGATAATGGATTCGAAAGGTCGGCGCGCCATGCCCACGCGCTGGCGCTCGATGCGGCGGAGAGGATAAGCCAGATCCCAGGATTTCGGGTCCCATTCTCAAGCCAGGTGTTTAACAAATTCGCGGTTCAAACCGTGATACCCGCAGGTGAATTGTGTAAACTCCTGCTCAGGAAAGGCATAATAAGCGCGGTCTTACCTAAAGATATGGAAGGAAATCTCGTTACCTTCTCGTTTTCACCATCCACCACCCCCGCTGATCTTGAGCGGCTTGTAAGCGCGCTTCGGGAGATAAGCGAAGAAAGAGGCCTCAAAAATGCGGAGGACTGGATCGCCAATGATGAGCCGGCGCTTCGTGATGATATGCGCTCTTATGAGCGCCGGGATGCGCTTGCCGATCTTATACCGTGGATCGGAGAGGATAACCTTGAAGGGTATCTGCATTATATCGCCGGCAGAAATTTCGGAATCGACAGCGGGCCGTATTTCCTAGGCTCGTGCACGATGAAATATAACGCCCTTATAAGCGCCGTTGCCGCCTCCTTCAGGGGTTTTACGGACATGCATCCGTATCAGCCGGAGGAGGCCGCGCAGGGGACGCTCGAGGTTTTATATAACCTTGAAAGGGGCCTCGCCAATCTTTGCGGTTTAAGCAAGTTCACGCTGCAGCCGGCCGCCGGCGCGCACGGCGAACTGACCGGACTAAAGATAATGCGCGCCCACCACAGGGCGAACGGCCAGGGTGAAAGAGATATTATAATCGCGCCTGACTCTTCTCACGGCACCAATCCCGCTTCAGCCGCCATGGCAGGTTGCAAGATCGTGGAGATCGCATCGGATCCCCGGACAGGCACCATAGACCTGGCGGCGTTGCAGAAGGCCCTTGACGACAATGAGGGAAAGATAGCGGGGATAATGGTTACGAACCCGAATACATTGGGTCTTTTCGAAAAAGATATCGTTAAAATCTGCGAAATGGTCCACGGGGCGGGCGGGCTTGTTTATATGGACGGCGCAAACTTAAATGCCATCGTAGGGCAGGCGCGGCCGGGAGACTGGGGCGTTGATATATTGCACGTAAACCTTCACAAGACCTTCGGGACGCGCCATGGCGGCGGCGGACCAGGATCAGGCCCTGTCGGCGTGAGAAAGGACCTGGTAAGGTTCTTACCGACGCCAACGGTAGAGCATGACGCGGGAATAGGAAGATATTATCATGATTATGAAAGGCCGGATTCCATAGGAAAGATGCACGCCAACTTCGGGAATGTGGGCGTCGTATATGAGGCGTATGCCTATATTTGCGGCCTCGGTTTCGAGGGGCTCAAGGCGGTAAGCGAAAGGGCGGTCGTAAACGCAAATTATATGATGCGGCGGCTGGAGGGCGTTTATAGATTGCCGTATGGAAGGGGCCACAGGATGCACGAGTTCGTTATCGCGCCTACCAGAGAGATGTCTAAGAAAAGCGGCCTGAGCATCCCGGATCTGACGAATGTTATCGCCAAGGCTCTTTTGGATAGAGGCATACATCCCCCTACCGTGCATTTCCCGTTGATAGTGGAAGGGGCCCTCATGATAGAACCTACGGAGACCGCCACCAAAGAGGAGATGGACCGTTTTTGCGACGCGCTCATCGAAATAGCGCAAGGCCTAATGTCGGATGACGCTGTCTTACGGGAAGAGATAATCGCGTCGCCGCACAAAACCCCTGCGGGTAAACTCGATATGAAACTGGCAAGCAGGGAGAAGGGGTGGGATTTCGCAAATCGGGACATTCTGGGGATAGACGGCATCGATATGATTGCTTCGCGAGGCGCCGTAAAAGAAATCCGAATCCTTGCCGATGAGACTATTTTTACCGTTAAAAGCGCGCCCTTGCAAGAAGCCGGATATGTTGAACCGGCAGAAGATCTTCCTGCAGAAAAGGTCCCGGAAACTGATAAAACGGAGAGCGGTTACGAAGACCCTGTTGAGGGATGGGAGACAGAGTATGGGACAGCCTGGGCAGGCGCGACTGAAAGCGATGAAGAAGGAGAAGGCCTGGCAGAGGCGCCGGATGGTTATGTACTATCCGCACCTATTGAAGAAAGCGGACAGGGAGAGGAGTGGTATAAACCTGTCGAGATTGACGGTAAACCGCACGCTGTCGTGGGGTTGACGGCGTATTCTCTATTTCATCTCATGGGCGCCATATATTTTGAACTTCCGGATATAGGCGCCACGGTCACTGAAGGAGAGCCTTGCGGGACGGTCGAATCGACAAAGGCGGTGGGAGATATAATATCGCCTGTAAGCGGGAAGGTGGTAAAGATTAATAATGCCGCGCTTAACGACGTTGACCTTCTTAATGACGACCCGTACGGCAGGGGATGGCTCTTCGTAGTGGAATTGGATGAAGAAGAGACGGCGGCCCGCGCATCCTCGAGCGGGAACAGGATAGAAGCAAATGATCGCGCGCAGGAAGCGCTTGGCAAGATAGATATGAGGGTATCCGGTTTATGGAAAGATATAGGGGGAGGAGATCTCTCAGAAATTTCTCAAGAAACGGTCGCTATTGTCCGTCGGGCGCTTGGAGAACACTGGGTCAACGACGAGGATCTTGGCGCTATCATGGCGGAATCAGGACAGGCCGGGACAGATTACATAATCCGGCGCGCCCGTGAAGCGCGGCTGCCTTTCGAGATTATAGCGGCCCTGCCTGAGGCTAAAGATGGCAACTCGGAACCTCTGAGAGAGGTCATCACGAAGGCCGCTCGTAGAATGGAAGAAGGGCTTCTGGACCATGAAAGCGTTTTGGATTCCGTCGGCGCTGTCAGGAGCCGGTTAAACCCGGATGCCTGGAGACTGATCACGGCCATCCCCGAGACGGAGAAGATAGGCATCGTTCTTCCCAGGCCAAGAGATATCGAATCGAGAGAAGCGGCCAGGAGGATAAAAGAGGCGCGTGTAGAGCTCTATCTGCCGCAGGGCTTGTTCCCGAACAATAGTTTTACCGGTATGAAGACGCAGTTTAGCGAGGCGCTTGGCGGTACTCTAAGGTTATATAGCGACATATCCGACCTGGCGGGTATGGTTAAAGACCCGGAGAGGGCATGTGTGCTTCTGGAAGGTGAAAAGAACGGCGACAGGTTGAGGAGCCTGATAGAGAACAGCCCCGGCCTTGCGAAAGCGCGATTCATAAATATCCAGAAGGTAGAGCCTTCTAAGATTGATGAGGAATATCATATGCGCATCTGTTCGGTCATGTCGCTTGCGCGGACGGTTACCGAAGATGATGTTCGAGAAAATACAGGCGTCT
>CAZPYQ010000042.1:0-10544 GCA_964590585.1 uncultured Planctomycetia bacterium
GATCATGGATATGGCCGATACCGTTTACCGCGTGCTTGAATTGACAGAGAAGGGCTTCATTGAGAACAGTTCCGCGTTCCTCTCGGACGCCATAAAAGAAGAGGGGGCCGTTAACGAGATGCAGAGGTTCCTCACCGGGGAGATCCTGGAACTCTCAAAAAAGTCAAAGGATAAAAAAGATCTCGTCACGTTGGAGCAGATCGCGGAGACCCTTGAGAGGATGGGGGATGAGGCAATAGGACTCATTGAAAGAATAGAGACGAAGGTGGCCGAAAAGCTTTTCTTTAGCGACCTGGGCGTCGAGCAGTTCAACGAGACATACGGCGCGATGAAGTTGTCCGTTGACATGATGCGGAAATTCCTCGAAACGGCGGACACAGCGCTTAAAGAGCGGATAATAGATAACGGTTTCCATGTGAAGGAACTTGTCGAGCGGTACAGGAAGGAACATACCGAGAGGCTCGTCAAGGGCATATGCACGCCTATCGCCGCGAACATGTATTTCGACATGCTGGATTTCACCGGCAACCTGGCGAGGCATTCGTCTAATATCGTGAAACTGTTCTAAAATAGCTATCAGCTATCAGTCGTCAGCTATAAGCAGCTGACAGCTGAAAGCTGACAGCTGAAAGCTTTTCATGAGATACCCTAAACTCAGAGAATTGAAAGAGGCGGTCATGGCGCTCATAAAGGGGCCGTATACATCCAGATACCCTTATGAGCCGCATACTCCGCCCAAGAGGTCCCGCGGCAAGCCGGAGCCCGACGATAAGGGCTGCATCGGCTGCAAGGCGTGCGCCGAGATCTGCCCGGCCAGGGCGATAGAGGTCAGGGATGAGATAACAAAGGACAAGGCCGTCCGGACCCTCATATGGCACCTCGACGAATGCCATTTTTGCGGCCAGTGCGAGGCCCTGTGCACCACCAGAGACGATACGCCTCCGGGGGTCAGGCTGACGAATAAATTCGAACTGGCCGGTTTTTCCAGGAAAGAGATGGTCTCCAAGACCGGCGAGAAAGAACTGGCGCTGTGCGAGTCGTGCGGCGAGGCGGTGACGACCAGGGCGCATCTTGATTGGATAGCGAGGCGGCTGGGGCCCCTGGCATTCTCGAACCCCACGCTATTCATCTCGAGCTTGAAGGACATGGCCCTGGCGGACAGCGTTTACCAGACGGCCAAAGAGATGACCCGTTCGGACCGCATAAAGATCCTCTGCGCCAAATGCAGGCGTAAGATTACCCAGGAGAAATGACGGCCCCATTTTATGAAAGACGTTGCCTCCAGCATAAAGAAGAGACTTACGGGCAGCGTCGCGCTCGTAGGGATAGGCAACCCGTTAAGGGGTGACGACGGTTTCGGGCCGAAGCTCATCGAGGCCCTGAAGGGCGGAGTGAAGGCGGTCATCTTCGACTGCGGCACCGCCCCGGAAAACTACATCATCCCGATTCTAAATTCAAACCCGGGAACCGTCATACTCCTGGACGCGGCGGATTTCAGGGCCTCTCCCGGCGATATAGGGGTCTTCAGCATGGAAGATATATCAAGCATGAGCTTTTCGACGCACAACTCTTCGCCGCGTCTCCTCGCGGACCTCTTCAGGACAGGCGATTCGAAGATAAACATATTCATGGTAGTGATGCAGCCGAAGAACATCTCTTTCGGGGAGAATCTGAGCGATGAGGTGAGGCGCGGCATCGAAGAGCTTAAAGATGTCCTCCTCAAAATCCTCTCTTAACGGCCAGACCCTGCGGTCATCGGGCGGAAAGAAGCCATGCCGGATAGCGCACCTGTAGAACTTTTTAGCGATATGAAGGATGACCCATATGCCTTCTTCCTGGACAGCTCCCTGGCAGATGGGAGGCTGGGGCGCTGGTCGTTCATGGGCTCCGGCCCGTTTCTCACCTTTAAAAGCAAGAAGGACGCCTGTATCCTTGAGTGGAAAGATGGGAAGACGGAGAAAATCAGGGCCAATCCTTTTCTTGTCTTAAAGGCGATATTCAGGCGCTTCAGGACCCCCAGGCGGCATGGAGGCAGCCCTTTCGTATCGGGTGGCGTGGGTTATTTCGCGTATGACCTTAAGGATTTTGTAGAAAAGCTGCCCGATCTGGCGAAAGATGACCTTGATCTTCCTGACTGTATGATGGGATTTTATGATTCTGTCAGGGCAATCGACCATTTTAAATCCGGAACGCACACGAGAGACAAGAGCTTTTTCTTTAATCCGGCCCCGCCCCTTTCCATAAGATCAAATTTCACAAAGGCGTCTTACGAGGCCGCTATAACGCGCGCCAAGGAATATATAAAGAAGGGCGATATATACCAGGTCAACCTATCGCAAAGGTTCGAGGCGGCATTCGAAGGCGACCCTTTTCAATTGTATTCCGATTTGCGAGGCATAAATCCCGCGCCTTTCTCGGCATACCTAAATTTCTCCGACGCGGTCATCGCGAGTTCATCGCCTGAGCGATTTTTGAAGATAGACGGCTCATACATAGAAACGAGGCCCGTCAAGGGGACGCGGCCGAGGGGGAGAAACAGCGCGGAGGACGAGAAATTGGCCAGGGAACTTGCCGCAAGCCCCAAGGACCGCGCCGAGCACGTGATGATAGTCGACCTCGAGAGAAACGACCTGGGCAGGGTATGCCGATACGGAAGCGTGAAGCCGACAGAGTTCATCGCCCTGGAAAGATATTCCACCGTCCATCACCTGGTATCGACGGTAAGCGGGGTCCTGAAGGAAGGCATAGCCCCCATAGACTGCCTCATGGCGGTATTCCCGGGCGGCTCGATAACGGGCGCGCCGAAGATACGCTCCATGGAGATAATAGAGGAACTCGAGCCCGTGAAAAGGTCGGTCTATACGGGCTCTATAGGATATATAGATTTTAGCGGCAATATGGACACTTCCATAGTCATCAGGACCTTTGTGATAAGAAACGGAAGGGCGTATTTTCAGGCAGGCGGCGGCATAGTGGCCGATTCCGACCCCGGCGCGGAATACCAGGAGACGATTGATAAGGCGAGAGCGCTCGTGGCGAGCCTGGGGGCGGCGCAATATCAAATGGCCTAAGATATGAAGGTATGGCTCAATAAAAGAATAGTTGATTTGAGGCTCGCGAAGGTCTCCGTCTTCGACAGGGGCTTCCTCTACGGCGACGGCGTATTCGAGACCATGCGTTCCTACGACGGAAAGGTCTTCAAATTATGGGAGCATCTCGGCCGGTTAAGGGCGGGCCTCAAGGCGATAGGCATAAAGATGCCCTATGGCGAAAAAGGGCTCGCGGCGGCGATAAGGCGCCTCTTAAAAACGAACGGCCTTAAGGATGCGTATATCCGTGTCGAGATATCGAGGGGCGCGGGCAGGATCGGTATGGATGCAAGAGACGTTTTTTGCCCGACGGCGGTTATAATCACGAAGGAATTCGCGCCGTATCCGGCATGGATGCATGAAAAGGGGATAAGTTTAAGGGTGGTCCGCGCCAGGACAAACGAATATTCCCCCGTCACCAATATAAAATCCTTAAATTACCTCAATAATATAGTCGCGCGTACGGAAGCGAAAAATAAAGGGGCTGATGAAGCGATTCTCATGAATACGAGAGGACATATAGCCGAGGCCGCCACAAGCAATATATTCCTCGTCAAGGGTAATAAGGTCTCCACACCCTCCGTCGCAAGCGGGATATTGCCCGGGGTGACCAGAAGATGCGTAATAGGTTTGGCTTACGCCCTGGGGCTTTCTGTGCGCGAGGGGGTGGTCACCTATAAGGAGCTCATGGGCTCCGACGAGGTCTTCCTGACGAACTCTCTTTTTGAGATCATTCCCGTCGTAAAGATAGACGGCCGAAAGATAGGAGGCTCAAAGCCGGGTCGGCTTACTTCTATATTGGCAGAGGGGTACAAAGAGCTGGTTCGCGCCGCCTGATGGATCGGGAAGGGCTATTTTTTTAAAAGCATTGTAAACTAATTAAAAAAAATAAGTTGACAATCATCTTTTTCATGTTATCATACCGGTATGATAGGTAGAAAAAATATCTCGATCGCGTTTTATCTTCTGATAGCCGCTACCAGGGCGCTGGCCGCGGAAGAACCCTCTCATACCCTGGAGCGGATAGTGGTCACGCCTTCAAGGATACCGGCCTCCCACAGCCGGCAATACAGGATGGTCTCCACTATAACCGGCCCCGAGATAGACGGTTCGGCATATACCGCCATACAGGATACCATAGGCGGCCTCGGCGCCATAGATATGCGGCGCCGCGGGCCAGAAGGCGTCCAGGCGGACGTCTCCATAAGAGGGGCCACGTTCGAAGAGAGCCAGGTCCTATTGGACGGCATAAAGATTAACGACCCCCAGACAGGCCACCACAATATGGATTTAACCCTGACCAGGTTTGATCTCGAGAGGGTAGATATCCTTAAAGGGCCCGGTTCCAGCATATACGGGCCCAACGCGCTCGGAGGCGCGATACATCTCATCACGAAAAAACCGGATAAGGACAAGGTTATAGTGGACGCCTCCGGCGGATCTTACGGCTTCTTTACGGGCGGGCTTTCTTTGTCGAGCCTCTCGGGGCCTCTAAGGAACAGGTTCTCCTTTCAGGAGGACCGCTCCACGGGCTACCACCCGGAGACGGAGTTCAATATTTTTACCTTATCCGAACACGCGTATCTCGACACACCCGTCGGGGATTATGATCTTCTATTCGGCTGGTCTCGGAAGGATTTCGGCGCCGACAGTTTCTATTCGGATATGTATGATAAAGAGGAGGAGCATACCGATACGCGATTCTTTAAGATAGGAGCGGATCTGGATATAGACGCGCTCGCGGTGAGGCCCAAACTGTTCCTTAAGCGCCACAGGGATAAATTTATCCTCGACAGGACGAGGCCCGGCTGGCAGACGAATCAACACACCACTTACAATTACGGAGGAGACCTGGGGTTTGTCTTAAGGTCGGATTTCGCGGACGTCGCTTATGGTTTTGAGCTTTCGCAAGAAAGGATAGATTCGACGAGCATGGGCGAACACAGGCGGACGAAAGACGGCATATATTTCGAGATAAGTCCGCATATATCAGAGAGGCTTGGCCTGAACGTCGCCTTCCGCGAGGACAGGTATGACACCTTCGGCTGGCAGGCGTCCCCTTCCGTGGGAGTCGCGTATAATTTATGCGAAAACTGGCGCTTAAGGTCGTCGGTGGGAAAAGCCTTCAGGGCGCCGACATTCACCGATTTGTACTATAGGGACGCCGCCAATACCGGAAATCCCGGCCTGAAGCCGGAGACGGCCTGGTCGTATGAAGCCGGGCTGGACTTCTCCATGAAAGATGTCTCCCTCAAAACCACCGTCTTTAGACGAGAGGCCAGGGATACCATAGACTGGACGCGTCAGGCCCCTAACCAGCCCTGGCAGGCCAGGAACACGGGCTCCATAGATACGAACGGCCTTGAGATTGCTTTGGAGATAAACTTTAAAAAGGCCGCTCTATATCCGCTATATCTTAAGAGGTTTTCGACGGGCTATACGGCGCTCGACTCGTACTTCAAGCACGATTACCTCTCAAAATACGTCTCGGACTACCTTAAGCATCACGTGATAGTGGCCTCCGACATCGGCCTTCCTTTCGGATTGACCAGTTCATGGGTCATAAATTGTAAGAAGAGGAAAGGCGATTCCGGATTTATCGTGGTGGATACGGCCCTGTCAAAGGAGCTCTCAAAGGACGAAAAGAGGAGGATAAAAATTTTTCTGGATATAACGAACCTCTTCGATGTCAGGTACTCCGAAGAGTCCAATATCGAAATGCCCGGTATATGGATAAAATCCGGCGCGAGGGCGGAGTTTTGACCTTGACATTGACCTTGACATATGTGGCGATATTATTGTATCATTGGCAATATTGGGAGGCTTGACAAATGGCAAGTTTAACGTTAGATCTTAAAAGAGATATTGTAACCACAAGGCGCGTGACGGTCGCGATCGGCATAGCCTTCTTCACCCTGGCCACCGCGCTCGGCGCGTATGTGCGCATACCCCTTCCGGGCACGCCGGTGCCGGTAACGCTGCAGACTTTCTTCGTCCTCCTGTCCGGCGCCTTGCTCGGGAAAAGGCCGGGTTTCGCCAGCCAGGCCCTTTACCTTGCCCTCGGGGCGGCCGGTCTTCCGGTCTTTCAGGGCTACTCTTTCGGAATCCAGCACCTATTCGGGCCGACCGGCGGTTATCTGGCGGGTTTTTTAGCGGCAGGGTTCCTGGTCGGATATCTCATGGAGAAGAACAGTTTCAATAAATACACGGCCCTTGCCGCCTTCGTCGCCGGAAATATCATCATATACTCTTTCGGCGCAACGTGGCTCTTATATACATGCAGGATGAGCCTGCCTTGCGCCGTAAACGCCGGAATCCTTCCGTTCCTTCCCGCAGAGATTTTCAAGACAGCCCTGGCCCTTATGATATACTCTGGGATATCAAGGCGTGCCAGGCAGATCTTCGTGCCCTAAGAGAATTCAGAAAGACTTTTGTCCCATGGTAAAAGATATCTTACATAAAACTTATCCCGTCATACTATCCCTGGTCGTCATCTCGTCGGTACTTTTTTTCTTCCGGCTGGGGTCGTTGGCGCTTACGGATCCGGACGAGACGTTCTACGCCGAGACGGCAAAGGAGATGCTGGAGCGCCGCAATTGGCTCACTCCGTATATATACGGCGAGCCGCAGTTCGAAAAACCAATATTCTTCTACTGGCTGGTCCTGGGCTCTTATAAATTGTTCGGCGTGAACGAGTTCGCGGCCAGGCTGCCGTCGGCGGTATTCGCGCTTTTTGGGGTCATGACGGCGTATCTTCTGGGGGCGGCCCTTTTCAATAAAAAGACCGGCGCCATATCGGCGTTTTTAGTAGCCGTGAACGTGGAGTATATAGCGCTCGCGAGGGCGTGCGTGACCGACATGACGCTCGCCGTATTCATAGGGCTGGCGTTTTTATTCTTCATATACGGCTACAGAAGCTCTAAAGGGGTCTTCTATGCCGCCTCTTCCTTATTCATGGCGCTCGCGACCCTGACGAAGGGCCCGATAGGGGTGATGCTTCCGGCCGCCGTAATAGTTGTCTTCCTTGTCATGAAGCGCGACCTCGGCGCTGTCAGGAAGATGCCTTTTGTCCTCATGTCGCTTTTATTTTTGGCCGTGGCGCTTCCCTGGTACGCCTACATGCAAAAGGCGCACGGGAAGGCCTTTATGGACATGTTCTTCGGGTATCACAACATCATAAGATTTTTGGAGCCGGAACATAAATCCGGAGAGGTCTGGTATTATTATATACCCGTGATACTGGGCGGCATGTTCCCCTGGAGCGTATTTCTGCCGGCAGCTTTATGGGAAGGCCTGAAGAGGGCCTTTAAAGATAAGGGCGCCGAGGGAGGAGCGCATATCTTCCTCGCGGCATGGTTCTTCGTATTTTTTATATTCTTCTCCTTATCCAGGACGAAACTTCCGACATATATATTCCCGGCCTTCATGCCGTTGGCCGTCATCATAGGCCATCTATGGGCGAGGCTTTTTGAGCCGTCCCCGGAGATCGGTGTCATAAATAAGGTAAAGCATTCGCTCCGGGCGCTCCTTCTCATCATAATCGGCGCGTCTATAGGCGCAGTCATATATTTGGGCGCGAGCCGGTACGCAGGCGTCACCGGCGGCGCGGCTGTCTCCGCGGCGGTACTCACGGCCGGCATCGCCCTTTCGCTGGTATTTTTTGAAAAAAAGGGGATGTACCTGGCCGCGTTCGCCACGATTGTAATATCGACAACCGTAACTTTTTTACCGCTCGAATGCCTGGTACTTCCAGAAATAGAGAGGCACGAGACGAGCCGGGAGGTCGCGGACGTATTAAAGGCGCTTGTAAAACCGGGCGATATCGTGGGCGCCGAGGCAGGTTACATGGAGGGGATCGCCTTTTACACCGGATTATTTCCGGCCAGGCTTGACAGGCATCATCTGCTCGTGAACTTCCTGAATTCGCAAACACGCGGCTGGTGTATTCTAAAGGAGAAGAACCTGGACCAGCTCTATACGCTGGACGACAAGCCCATTCATAAAAAACCCTCCTACATCGTGTGGAGATCGGGTAAGAAGTGTATATTCACGAATAAACTGCCGGACGACGGCGTTTATCTCGAAAAGAAGGAGCGGGCCAGATGAAGACGCCGGCCATATCGTTCGTCCTTCCCATGTATAATGAGCGTTCCAATATAGAGCATACGGCGCATGCCCTGGCCTCAATAGCCGCGGAGCTATGCGATGATTACGAGATCATCATCGTGGACGACGCCTCTACCGACGGATCGGGCGATCTCGTCGACCGTCTGTCCGCCGCCGACGGGCATATAAAATCGATCAGGCTTAAACACAATACCAGGTTCGGAGGCGCGCTGAACGAGGGGCTCATGGCCGCCTCAAAAGAGGTCGTCATATATACCGACGCGGACCTTCCGGTTAAGAAGGAGGATATGAAGGAGGCGCTGCGGCTTCTGGACGGGGCCGATATAGTCACGGCCTACAGCATGGTGATAAAAGACGCGAGCTTAAAGCGCATCATAATATCAAAGGGCTATAATTTTTTCGTGCGGCTCCTATTCGGGCTCGATATACGCGACATGAATTCGGGATTCAAGATATACAAAAAAAAGGTACTCGAAAGCATGACCTTAAGATCCAGGAGCCCTTTCATAGACGCGGAGATATTCTGCGAGGCGAAGAAGAAGGGTTTCACCATAGAGCAGTACGGGCTTATATTCCTCCTGCGCGTCAAGGGCAGGTCGACGATAGCCCGTTTCGACGTCCTCACGAGGTCCTTACTGGACATGATCTGTTACTGGTTCTTCAAATGAGATACCTTGTAATAAACGCCGATGATTTCGGGATGACAAACGGGACCAATAGCGGCATTGTCCAGGCTATAGTGGAAGGCATGGCTACGGACACCAGTATCCTTGCCTGCGGAGGCGCCTTTGACGACGCAGTGCGGCTCGCGCGCGAAAACGGTATAAAGGAGGCCGGGGCGCACCTGTCGCTTACGGAGGTCCGGCCGCTCGTATTGCGCCGAAAGATAAAAAATTACGCCGCCCTGGCGATTAACCTTTTTTTCGGCAGACTTTCCGAAGACGAGGTGCGTTCGGAGTTCAGGGCCCAACTGGACAGGATAAGATCCGCTGGGGTCGAGATAACCCACCTCGACAGCCACGAGAATATCCATATATTGCCCCGGATACAGAGGATCTTCGCGCAACTTGCCGCGGAGTACAAAATACCGGCGATGCGGCTCCTTCGCGAGGAGGGCATCTCTGGCGCGGTGACGCCCGCCAGGGCCTACAGGTCTCTGGTGAGCCGGTACTTCTCGGGAAAAAACGAGAGTGTACTGGACAAGGCAGGGCTCTTTCATCCCGGCCGGGTCCTGGGGTTCCTCGATTCAGGAAGGCTTTCGGAGAATCTCCTCCTGGCGATGTTGAGAACGTTGAAGGATGGCGTCACCGAACTCATAGCGCATCCGGGCTTTTTGAGCCCGGAACTCGTCGAGAACTACTCCTGGCACATAAACTGCGAGGACGAACTCTATGCCTTAACCAGTCCAAGGGTGAGGCGCATAATCGATGAGAAGAAGATTAAGCTGGTGAGTTATAAAGAGGCGGCCGATATTGGTGCGGAAGGAGGGAGTTCCCTTCGCTCGCCATAGGCTCGCTCCGGGCCGGCCGTATTTGCTTACGGCCAGAGGCCTTATCCTCGCTAATCGCTCGGCGCAAATACGGCTTCAACTCCCATCGAAATGTGTCCAGAGGCAAATTGATGGTGCGGAAGGAGGGAGTTGAACCCTCAATGGTGTGAACCAATACGGTCCTGAGCCGTACGCGTATGCCAATTCCGCCACTTCCGCGCGATACTTCCTTAAAATTTCCCCTAGTATACCCCAAATTCGATATGCTGTCAATCCGCCTGGCCTTTTTCGATCCGGTTGTACATTGCGTTGATTTTATATATCTCATATGGTATTATTATAAGTCAGTATGGACGACAAGATTGCCGCGACAAACCGGCACGCGCGACACGATTACGCGATATTAGAGAGCCTCGAGGCCGGCCTGGAACTTAAAGGGCCCGAGGTGAAGTCCATAAGGCAGGGGCTGGTCAATTTAAAGGATTCTTTCGCGAAGCCGGACGGCAGGGAACTCTTCCTCTACAACATGCACGTATCGCCTTACGAGTTCGGGAACATAAACAATCCCGACCCCTTAAGGCCGCGCAAACTTCTGCTGCACAGAAGACAGATAGACAAGTTAACAGGCGAGATCTCGACAAAAAAGTTAGCGCTCATCCCCCTGAAGCTGTACTTCAAGAAAGGGATAGTCAAGGTGGAGTTGGGCCTTGCCAAAGGCAAGAAGCTTTACGACAAACGACGAGCGATAAGAGAGCGCGACGCCGAGCGCGAACTGAAGCGCGCTATAAAAGGAAGGTAGTTCATTGAAAAATCGGGGGTGATAGGTTTCGACCCAGGTA
>CAZPYQ010000043.1:0-10510 GCA_964590585.1 uncultured Planctomycetia bacterium
GGCATATTTATCTCCCCTGCCTGTTAGGCGCGGGAGGAGGGGTATATACGCGCGGCGGCTTATATGTGCGAGGCAGTTGCGTCGTGGGATTTTTGGGAATTATTGTAAGGGGTCTGGAGGCGCTTGGAATCTTAGGCTGGCTCTTCTGCGCCCTCTGCATATCTTGTATGGCCTTTAGGTTCTTTAATTGAAGCTGCATCTTCTGAAATTGCACCAGAGATTTTCCCTGCCTTATCTTGCCGAGTAAATTATTCAGGATGTCCCTGTCCAGTTCTTTCGTTTTCTTGACGGTCCCGTCAGGCATGGTCAGCGTGTATTCCATCTTTCCATCCTCACCGGTGGTCCTTGTTAGCCCCGGCACCATAGCCAATACCTGATTGTCCGCCGTTTCGAGTTCGCGTGAAATCTGGACAATAAGTTCCTCTCTTGTGCTATTATCCGGGGAAGGCGCTACGAAAGGAGTGGTCTCTGTCTTTTCCCCTTCCGCGTTTACAAGGCATGGAGAAAAAAAGAGGCTCGCGGTAATGATTAAGAGAATACGGCGCATCCTCATCACGGCTCCATCGTGAATATCTTGCGCGCTATCTCCGGATATTTGGCTATGAACTTGAGTTCGTCCTCGGTTAAGGGCCTCTGCGTGTGGACGTTCGCGTATCTGACAAGTTCCAGTATCTTTGCGGCCTCCTTGTCGTTTTTAAACTTTACCTCAAGTTTATCATACACGTTTCTGAAGCCCTTGATGCCGCTGTATTCGCCCGCCGTTATCTGCCTGCCGGTCTCTATTATCTCCGGTTCGCCCCTGCCCAGTTCCTCGAAATCATAGAGTTCGTAGTTTCTCCTGTCCTTGAGCGCGCCGTCGGCATGTATGCCGGATTCGTGGGCGAACGCGTTCGCGCCGACACCGGGCTGGTTTATGGGAATGGCGACGCCGAAGGCGTATGAAGCGTATTTGGCTATCTTCCATGCGGAGGAGAGTTTTATCTTTTCGTCGAGCATGTACCTTCCGGCGAATCCGCTCGAGTACTTTACGGCCAGTATAACGCTGACGAGGTCCGCGTTTCCGGCTCTCTCGCCCATGCCGTTCACAGTGGTGTTTATATACGCGTCCTGGCCGGCGTCCAGGGCGGCCTTGGCTCCGGCGACGCTGCAGGCGACGACCATCCCGAGGTCGTTGTGGCAATGCAGCTCTATGGGCATCTTCACCTCTTCGGCTATCACCTTTATCCTCTCGTAAATGGTAAACGGGTCGTCGTAGCCCAGGGTATCGCAGTATCTGAACCTGTCCGCCCCGTACCTCTTGGCGGCCCTCGCGAATTTTATGAGATAACCCAGATGAGTCCTTGAGGCGTCCTCGGCGTTCACTCCCACCATCTTGATGCCCTTCTTCCTCGCCAGGTCCAGCGCCTCGGACATTTCTCTTATGACGTCATTGCGCGTATATTTCCCCTGGAACTTCCCGCTTATCATCTGCTCGGAAGTCGATATGGAAAGATTGAGGTTTTCCACCTTCGTCATCTTGACCGCCTTCTCGACATCCCCCCTGATGGCCCTTATCCAGCCGCTTAAGACTATCGGTTTAAGCACCCCCATCTTGGCCAGTTCGAGATTGGCGTTCAGGTAATTGGTCTCGTGGCGCGTCACGGGAAAACCGAATTCGCTCTGGGATACGCCCATCTCATTGAGGTACATGTTTATCATCGTCTTCTGCAGTTTCGCCAACCCCAGCCGTGAGGTCTGGACGCCGTCCCGGTTCGTCACGTCAAATATATGTATCCTGTTCTGCTTCTTCATATCCTGCGCCTCGCCTTCTTGAGGCCGTCAGATTATGTCCTGCGGCCTTCTTATATTTTTATAGCCTTTACCTCGTGAATGTTCTTCGCCTTTCTTATCTCGTCAAGGACGTTTTTCGGAATTACCTGGTCCACGTTGACGACCGAGAACGCCAGGCCGCCCTTCTCATCCCTGCCGAACGACATCGCGGCAATGTTTATATTGTTCTTCCCCAGGATCGTCCCTATCTGGCCTATGATGCCCGGCACATCCTTGTTTTTGATAACAAGCATGTTGCCTTCGGGGACCGAGTCGATATAGGAATCGTTTATCTTCACTATCCTCGGATCGACATTGGTGAAAAGTGTGCCCAGCATGACAAGCTTCCCTTTGTCGGTCTCCACCTCGACCATTATCAGGCTCGAGAAGTCCTGAACCTCGGCGGTCTTAGTCTCCAGGATATTGATGCCTCTCTCTTTGGCTATGACGAGGGCGTTCACGAAATTGACCGTCTCCTGTAATATTGGAGTCAGCATACCCTTTATTATGGCTATCGTGAAGGGCGTCAGGTCGTACCGCAGGATGTCTCCTACATATCTTATCTTCACCCGCTTTATGTGGCCCTCGACAAGTTGGGCCTGCATCGAACCTATCTTCTCCGCCAGTTTAAGATATGGCTGTATGGCCTTGAGCATCTCCGGATCCACCGACGGGAAGTTGACGGCGTTGCGTACGCCCCTGTCCAGTAGAGCGTCGCGCACGGTATTTGCCACATCTATGGCCACATTCGTCTGGGCCTCTTCCGTGGAAGCGCCGAGATGCGGCGTCAGGACGAGCTTTGCGGATTTAAGAAGCGCCGGGTCCTTTGGGGGCTCGTTCTCGTAGACATCGAGCGCCGCGCCGGCCACCTTGCCGGACTCTATGCCTTTCAGGAGGGCTCCTTCGTCTATTATGCCTCCGCGCGCGCAGTTTAAGATGCGCACGCCCTTCTTCATCATCCCTATCTCTTTATCGCCGATAACGTGTTTCGTCTCTTCCGTGAGCGGCGTGTGGACCGTGATGTAATCGGACCTCTTGAACACTTCCTCTAAGGCCACGAGTTCTATGCCAAGCTGTTTCGCCTTTTCGGCGGAGAGGTACGGGTCATAACCCAGGACCTTCATCTCGAAGCTTAAGGCCCTCTTGGCCACCTCCGTGCCTATCCTGCCCAGACCTATTATGCCAAGCGTCTTGCCGTAAAGCTCGACACCCATGAACTTTTTGCGCTCCCATTCCCCCTTCTTCATCGAAAAGTCAGCCTGGGCTATGTTCCTGGACAATGCCAGCATGAGGGAGAACGCATGTTCCGCGGTCGATATCGTATTGCCGCCGGGTGTATTGACGACTATGATGCCCTTCTTGGACGCCGCCTCGAGATCGACGTTATCGAGCCCCACGCCGGCGCGGCCTATTATCTTGAGCTTCCGCGACGCCTCTATCACGTCCTTCGTCACCTTAGTGGCGCTCCTGACCAGAAGCGCATCATAATCCTTTATTTTGCCTTTGAGCTCTTCAGGCGACAATTTCGTATTCACCTCGACCTGGAAATCTTTGCTCTTCTCGAGTATCTCAACCGCCTCTTTGGACAGCGAATCGCTTATCAATATCTTGAACGCCATTATTTACCTCCCAATAAGACTTTCTCAACCGCGCCCACGCCCTTGCCGGGCTCCAGCTTATAGCCCATCTCGGTCAAGACTATTTCCAGGGCCGATAAGGCGACCACGCAATCAAAATTTTCCATAAAGCCCAGGTGGGCGATCCTGAATATCTTTCCCTTGAGTTCCGACTGTCCGCCTGCCACCGTGACGCCGTATTTATCCCGCATCGTCTTGACAAGAAGTTCTCCGTCTATGCCTGCCGGGACGTTCACGGGGGTAACGGCGTTTGACGGGCTCGATGAATAAACCTTTAAACCCAGCGCCGCGACACCCTCGCGCGCGGCGCGCGCCATCCGCGCGTGGCGGGCCAGGACGGCGTCCATCCCTTCGCCTAATATTATCTCCAGCGCCTTCTGTAATCCTATAAAAAGTCCGACAGCCGAAGTCCATGGCGTGTCTTTGGCCTCAAGCGCCTTTTTATATTTCTTAAGATTGAAATAGTATTTCGGAAGCTTCGAATTCTCTACCTTGGCCCACGCCTTCTTCGAGACCGTGGTAAACGCCAGTCCCGGAGGTATCATGAGGCCCTTCTGCGACCCGCTAAGGGCCATGTCGACCCCCCATGCGTCTGTCTGCAGGTCGTCGGCTCCAAGGCCGCTTATCGCGTCGACTACGAGGACCGCGTCATAGTTCTTCACGATTGCGCCTATGGATTTTATATCATTGACCGTTCCGGTCGATGTCTCCGACAGTGTCGCATATACCGCCCCCACACCTTTATTCTTGTCGAGCGCGTCTTTTACCGCCTTCGGGTCGACGGGCCTTCCCCATTCGACATTTATGGGTATGAACTCTATGCCGTATGCCTTGCACAGCTCTCCGAACCTCTCGCCGAACTTACCGCCCTGGACCACGATGGCCTTGTCTCCAGGCGATAGTATGTTGGCCACCGACGCCTCCATGGCCCCTGTCCCGCTCGAGGTGAAGCAGCAGACATCGCTCGTCGTTTTGAATACGGCCTTTAATCCTTCGTTGACTTTGCCGAATATCGCCTGATACTGCGGCGTCCTGTGGTGTATTATAGGTTTCGCCATCTCCAGGAGCACCTCCGGCGGCACCGGCGTAGGCCCCGGGGTCATAAGATAGTTCTTTTTCACTTCTCCTCCCTTAAATTATTTTGGATTAGACCTTCTTCTTCTCTATATTCGCTATGACTTCGTCCACTATCCCGTACTGCTTTGCCTCCTCGGCAGACATGAAATAATCCCTGTCCGTGTCCTTCTTTATCTTGTCCAGCGGCTGGCCGGTATGCCTGGCGAGTATCTCCTCGAGGCGCGCCCTTAATCTCAATATCTCCTGCGCCTGGATGCTTATGTCGGTCGCGGCGCCCTGAACGCCGCCCCATGGCTGATGTATCATTATCCTGGCGTGAGGCAGCGCGTAACGTTTACCCTTGGTCCCGGCCGCCAGAAGAAGGGCACCCATGCTCGTCGCCTGTCCCACGCAATAGGTGTTCACGTCGGGTTTCACGAATTGAATCGTATCGTATATAGCAAGCCCGCTCGTGACGGCGCCGCCCGGCGTATTTATATAAATATTTATATCCTTGTCGGGGTCTTCCATCTGGAGGAAGAGGAGCTGCGCGATTATGATATTCGAAACATTATCGTCTATAGCCGTGCCGACGAATATTATCCTGTCCTTTAAGAGCCGTGAATATATATCATACGCCCTTTCGCCCCTGCCGGATGTCTCTATCACCATGGGAACAAGTATGCTCATATCGTCCTCCCTTTTTTGCCCTGTGAAAACGGTAATTATAACACAAAAGTATTACATTGTAAACTTCTCGCCTAAATATATTTCTCGCGCCCTGGGGTCGGAGATGAGTTCGTCCTTGGAGCCGGAGATAAGTATCCTGCCGTCCGCCATGAGATAAGACCTGTCTGTTATTGTCAGTGTCTCCCGCACGTTGTGGTCCGTTAAAAGCACCCCCAGCCCCTTCGCTTTAAGGTCCTTGATTATCTCCTGGCACTCGGCCACCGCTATCGGGTCTATGCCGCTGAAGGGTTCATCCAAGAGAAGGAACATGGGATTCGTGACAAGCGCCCGCGTTATCTCGAGACGCCTCTTCTCTCCGCCGGATAACGTATAGGCAAGAGCGTTCTTAAGATGCGCTATCTTGAGTTCTTCCAGAAGCTCGTCGACGCGCCGCCTTCTCTCCCGCGGCGAGAAACCCAGGGTCTCCAATACCGCCATGATATTCTCCGCAACCGTCAGTTTCCTGTATATGGACGGGTCCTGGGCGAGGTAGCCTATGCCGCATCGCGCGCGCATATACATGGACATCCGCGTTATGTCCTTCTGGTCAAATATTATCTTTCCCTGATCCGGCGGCACGATGCCTGTTATCATGTAAAACGTGGTGGTCTTTCCGGCGCCGTTCGGGCCGAGGAGGCCGACTATTTCGGCGCGCTTCACGTTTATCTCGACGCTGTCAACGACCTTCCTGCCGCCGTAACTCTTCTTAAGGCTCTTCGTCTCCAATAGATGCATGCCGCCCCCTTAATCTACTGCCCCAAAAACGTCTTCTCGACCCCGCCTTCCGCATATATGACGAGTTTCGGCCTGCCGCTCAACACGACCTTCTTCTCCGATTCTATGTAGGTGGCCTTCCCGCTGAAGGTGACATTTTTGTCCCGCGTTATCTTTACGTTTCCCTCTGCGACGACCTCTTTTATCTTCTTCGACTTAACGTCCAGGTAAAGCGTTATCTTATCGGCATCGATCTGGCCGTCCTCGTTAATGACCTTGACGTTCTTGGCAAAATATGCCTCGTTCTTTTCGTAATTAAAGACGACCTCGCCGTCGCACGTTATGGTGGTAAGGCCCGTCTTCTTTGGCGCCTGGCCGCTTTCCGGCGGCGCTGATCCGGGAAACGTACTATAATCTTCTGACAGCTTATCAGCGTTCAGTATGGTGACCCTGACATTATCTTCCATTATGACATTGTTCTTCGCCTTGTCATAAACGCCCTTATCGGCCTTCATCGTCGCCTCGGCCTCCTCGCCGTAGGCCTTGGCTACCACGTTATTAAGGATTATCCTGTTGTCCTGCTGCATGACCTCCGCGGAGTCGCCCTGTATGTCCCATTGCTTGGCGCCCTTCTCCGAAAACCCTTCGAGGTTGAACGACAGGACCTTCTGCTGCACCGTATCGTTCTTCTTTTCGTCGTCGGCGTACGCGCCCAGGGCGAACACGATTATCAATATCATGTTTCCCAGGATTATCTTTTTATTTTTTTTCATATGCCTTACCAATTATAATTTATCGATTAGGGCCGCTTCTTCGTCTTCCATCGCCTGTGCATCCAGACCCACTGCTCGGGATACCTCCTGATGTAGGATTCGACTACAGCGGACCACTTCATGGTATTCGCGGCGAGGTCCCTCTCTTTATCGCCTGTATCTTCCAGTTCCACGGGGTCTTCAAAGACAAGCGTATGCCTGCCGTCGCGCCTTACTATAAACGCCGGCATGAGAACGGCGCCGCTTGCGCGCGCCAGGAGGACCGGCCCTGACGGCGTATATGCATCGCGGCCGAAGAACGGGACGAATACGCCGTCCACGCTGTCTACGTCCTGATCGGCCAATATGCCTATTATACCGTTACTTTTAAGAACCCTCAATATCTTTTTGGGGGAGTCGTCCCGATATATGACATTGACGTCGTGGGTCCCGCGTAAATAGTTAAGGAACGCGTCGTATTTATAGAAATATATGCGCCTGCCTATCACGGCGCCGTGATAGCCTTTCACCCGTATAGAGAGCGCGAGCAATTCCCAATTGCCGAAGTGCCCGGTTATGACTATAACGCCCTTGCCGGCGCCGAGCGCCTTATCGACCTTATCGAGGCCGGTTATCTCTACGAGGCGGTCTATGTTGCCGGAATTCAGCTTCGGAAAACCGAGCATCTCCGCGGCGTTCTTTCCAAGGTTCTCAAAGACCTTCCCCGCTATCCGCCTGATCTCCAGGGGCGTCTTCAGGGAACCGAAGGCAATGCTGAGATTTTCGAGCGCTATTCTTCTATAGCGCCCCAGGACAAAATAGGCGACATTCCCAGCGAATCCGCCAAGCGGCCGCGAAACCCTGATTGGCAAAAGATATATCAAATACGCGAAGACCCTTGCAAGATAATAAAGGAGATATCGTCTGTATTTAAATCTCATAAATGAATCATCATAATATCACGCACGATATAAAAACTCAAGCGAAATAGACGCACAAAAAGTCACCTCTATAAGGGACACCCTACCGATGGGCCCCGTACCCGACTTCCGATAACCTCAGGGCCTGACCCTGAAAGCGAGGATTTTCTGCGCGCGGAGCGAGTCTAGCCGTATCTGGGCTATGAGAGCGTCTTTGTGCCGGAAATGACGCTCCGGCCTTAGGCGTTTTAAAAAATCTATCCGCAGGTCCTTTCCGTATATATCTTTTTTCCTGAAACCGAATATATGCACCTCGATAACGGGCTCTTTCGCCATATGGTGTATCGTAGGCCTGAACCCGATATTTGTCACCGCCCCGTACCATCTCCCGCCGTATCTGACCTTAACCGCATAGACGCCGCTCGGCGGAATCGCCTCATGGTACGGATTTATATTCGCTGTGGGATAGCCCAGCACCATGCCTCCTATCCTTGCGCCGCGGACGACAGAGCCGAATATGGAAACGGGCCTCGCCAATAACGCCCCCGCCCCTGCCAGGTCCCCTTTCATTATAAGTGACCTTATGAGACTGCTGGATGCCTTGCGTCCCGCGACCTTAACAGTCCTTATGGGGACGGCCTTAAAACCGTATATGCCGCCTAAAAATTTAAGGAGCCTTATATCGCCCGTCCTTCCGCGGCCGAAACGGAAATCCTCTCCCACTACGACCTCCCGCGCCTTCAAGGTGTCGACCAGGAAGGTCTCCACGAACTCGTGGGCCCTTAACGACGCCGTCTCTTTCGTGAAATCCACGACGATGGCTATGTCTATACCCATGTCGCCTATCAGGGCGAGCCTGCGACCCAGCGATATGAGCGTGGCGGGGTTCATGGCGGGGCGCGTGACCTTTAACGGGTGGGGATCGAAAGTCACGAGGACGCTCTTTAGACCGAGCCGCCTTGCCCGCCGGCAAGTCTCCTGTATTATCTTCTTATGCCCTACGTGCACACCGTCGAATATGCCTATGGCCACGACGGATCCTGCCAGGGGTTTTACGTCTTCAATAGAATAATATACTTTCATATCTTCAAAACTACCTTTTCCAGTTCCGAAAGCCCCGCGACCTTTAACCTGTCGAGGGACACGGCGTCCTGTATGCCGAAGGCGCCGGAGCGCGTGCGCCTTAAAGCGTTCAGATAGGCGCCGCATCCGAGCTTCGCGCCTATATCGGCGCATAACTGCCGGATGTATGTCCCCTTTGTACACGTGACTTCGAACCCTACATAAGGCGCCTTAAAATCCGTGACGTTTAACGATTTGATAAAAACCCTGCGCGGGCTCCTTTCCACCACTACCCCTTTCCTGGCAAGCTCATACATCTTTTTACCCTTGATCTTCAGGGCGGAATACATGGGCGGAAGCTGCGATATCTCGCCTGTAAAATCCCGGAAGACATTCTCGATATCGGCGAGAGAATAGTCCGGCGGCGGCCCGGAACGGGTAATCCTGCCCTCCCTGTCGCCTGTATCCGAAACGGCCCCAAGGACCATGGTCGCCGCGTACTCCTTATCCTCGCCCGATAAGCGGGCTGATTCCCTGGTGTACCTTCCCAAAAGTATGACGAGCACACCCGTCGCCATCGGATCGAGGGTCCCCGCGTGTCCGGCCTTCTTTATGCGGAAAGTCCGGCGGATGAAATCAACGACGTCGTGGCTGGTCATGCCGGAAGGCTTATCGACTATCAGTATGCCGTCTGTCCCGCCGGTCATCTCTTCACGAACTCTTCGGCCTTCGCGACGACCTGGCGCCTCACTTCCTCCAGGGACCCCTTCACCGTGCAGCCGGCGGCGCGCTTGTGCCCTCCGCCCCCGAAGAGGCTGGCTATTTTATTCACGTCAACCTCGGACTTGGAACGGAAACTTATATTTATCAGGTTCTTGTCGCGCGGGTTCTCCTTGAACACCATGGCAACCTCGACTTTGTCGACTGAGCGCGCGTAGTTCACGACATTGTCCGTTTTCGATATGTCCGCGCCGGTTCTATTCAGCATGTCCTGCGTCACCTCTATGTAGGCGATCCTGCCGTCGGAGCCGAGGGTGAGGTTGGATAACGACTCGCCGAGGAGTTTTAATTCCGCGACCGATCTTCTCTCGTAGATATTCATGGCTATCCAGGCGGGGTCCAGGCCGTAACTCAAGAGGTCGCTCGCTATCTCGTGGGTATTGGAAGAGGTGTTGTCATAAGTGAAAGAGCCGGTATCCGTCAGGATGGCCGTGTAGATATACATCGCCGCCTCTTTGGTAAGTTTACGGCGCATCTCCTTGTAGAGGTACCAGACCATCTCGCCGGCAGAACTTGCCCGCGGCTGAACCCAATCTATGTCTCCGAACCTTTCATTAGAGACGTGATGGTCTATGTTCACCAGGACCTTGTCCGGAGTGATGAGATCCCTGACCTTTCCTATCCTTCCAATATTCGGGCAATCCAGCACCAGCGCGGCCTCGTATGCCCTTTTTATGGTAAGATCATGAGAAGCGTCCCTGGTCTTGGGAAGAAAAAGGAAGTTAACCGGTATGGGATCGTTGTCCACGATATATACCTTCTTCTTCATACCCTCCAGAAGTTTTGCCATGGCAAGCTGGCACCCTACGGAATCGCCTTCCATGTTGACATGCGACGTTATCAGGAAACTCTTGTGCTTCCTAAGCGCCCCTATCACCTTTTTTATCGACATCTCAGTCCATCCTTTCCAAAGCATGATTACACGGATTAAAGAGCGGATTACGCAGATTTGAAAATTTTCAATCTGTGTAATCTTTTTAAAATCTGCGTAATCATATTATTCTTTATTTTTTTTCTCTTCCTCTATCTTTCTAAGGATATCGTATATATG
>CAZPYQ010000044.1:0-10505 GCA_964590585.1 uncultured Planctomycetia bacterium
AGTTTATACCTCGTCAGGGGTTTTAAGAGCGTCAAACTTCTGGGCCAGACGCAGGATGATGCCCTCGGCGAGGCGTATGACAAGGTGGCGAAGATATTGGGCTTAGGGTTCCCGGGCGGGCCAGTGGTGGAAAGGGCCGCGCGCGGAGCTGGGGGTGAATTCGGCATAAGGTTTCCCAGGACATACCTGGATGAAGATTCGTTAGATTTTAGTTTCAGCGGCATCAAAACTGCGGTATTATATTATGTCAGGGACAGGGGCACAGGCGACAAGAAGATGGTCGCCGACATATGCCGCGCGTTCCAGGAATCGGTCCTGGATGTGGTCGTAGAGAAGGCGATCCTGGCATGCAGTAAGGAAAAGGTGGCGAGGGTGGTAGTCGGCGGAGGCGTAAGCGCGAATATGGAGCTTCGCAGGAAACTTCAGGCCGCGGCCCGGTCCTCCGGGGTAGAGGCCCATTTCCCCGAGATGAAATATTGCGCGGATAACGCGGCGATGATAGGGTTTCTGGGAGAGGCGCTTTATAAAAGGGGCGTGCGGTCGGACCTAAACATGACCGCGGAGCCGAATTTGAAGGTGTGAGCAGTAGCGCCGGCTTAGGCGTGCGCTACCGAAAATAGTATGAGGAGGGGCGAAAGTTGCTAAGCAATTGGCAGATTTTGTGGCGCCTTTTATTGGCGGCCGTGTTCGGCGGCCTCATAGGTTTCGAAAGGGAGTTCCACGGCAGGGCGGCCGGATTCAGGACGCACATATTGGTAGGCATAGGCTCGACGCTCATCATGCTCACGTCTATTCATATCTTCGATGTCTATAGCGGTAAGGCGCCGTGCGACCCCGGCAGGATAGCGGCAGGCGTTGTGACGGGCATAGGCTTCCTTGGGGCTGGCACGATAATGCGGTCAAGGGCCTCCATCAGGGGGCTCACCACAGCGGCGAGCCTATGGGTGGTCTCGGGCCTGGGCCTCGCGGTGGGTTCGGGGTTATATTTCGCGAGCGTCGTCACGACGGGGATTACCCTCATAACGCTCCTGGTATTCTCGCGAATCGAACAGGCGCATATAAGACGGGACTGGTACAGGGTGCTGGTGGTGGAATCCAGGACGGGCGCGGATCAATTGAAACGCATAAGGGAGGCTATAGCGAATTACGACGCCCAGGTGAAGGATTTTGAGGTCGAGAAGACGGACGACGCCTCAAGCGCCGTACTTCATATAAGCCTCAAACTCATTGACGAAAAACACCTGGACGATATCATTTCCGATATAAAAGGCATTGACGGTGTAAAAAGCGCCAGGTGGGGGATGGCGTAAGCGTTAAGGTCCTTCGGCCCCATGCTTTCTTGCGAAAGCAAGAATGGGGCCTTAAGGATCAAATTTTGCTTCGCAAAATTTGGAGGTGGGATATGAAATTATGGAAGGACAAGAAGGAAGATGCGGAGAAGGTCCTCGATGTGGACGCGAGCATGCAGGGGACGCTTAAGTTCAGGGATTCCGTCAATTTGAGGATAAGCGGCAGGTTTGAGGGCAACCTGAACACGAAAGGCAACCTCATGATAGGCGAACACGCCAACGTCAACGCTGACATAATAGGCGAGATGATTATAATAGCCGGCAAGGTCACCGGAAACATTGTCGCGCTGAAAGAGCTCAAACTCATCTCTCCGGCGGTCGTGGTCGGGGACATAAAGACGCCGCTTCTTAGCGTGGCGGAAGGTTCGATACTGGAGGGTAATTGCAAGATGCTCGTGAAGGAAGGGGCGTCAGAGAGCGCCCCCAAGGCGGGCCTCATGTCTCCGGAGGAACTGGCGAAATACCTGGAGATAGACGCCTCCCTGGTGTATGAATGGGCGAATTCCGGAAAACTGCCCGGCACCAAAGAGGGCAATTCCTGGAAGTTTGACCGCAACAGGGTCGAGGCGTGGGTCGCCGACGGAAAGATAAAGTAATAGACGATGCCGGAAAAACTTTTGAACATACAGGAAGTAGCGAGATACCTGGGCCTGCCCGAGGAAGAGGTGAAGCGCCTCGTGGATATAGGCGAGATACCGGCCTACAAGATAGGCGGGACGTTCCTGCGTTTCAGGGTGGAGCAGATCCAGGCGATAAAAGAAGAGGTCGACTCCCTCGAGTCCAGCGCCGAGAGCCGGCCAAAGCCCGTCCTCGACAATAAAGGGCATGAAGTGCATACATACGCGGAGCTGGAGCGCGAGATAAAGAGGCACGAGCCGGTCGTAAGGCAATACGATTATACATTTTTGGAGCGCTTGAGGGACCTGTGGTATTTTAAGGATTTCTATGTCCTTTCGGCGCTTGTCATCGCGCTTATCATTTACATCATCGTGAAATAAGGATAGAGGACCGTTCCGAAATCTTAATGAATACTGAAAAAATACTGCGCCTTTTTAAAAAAGGCGACGCATCCCTGGCGGCCACATTGAGGCGCCTTAAGGACCTGCCTTATAAAGATATGGGTTTTGCCCGCATAGATAACCACAGGTGTTTAAGGCGCGGCTTTCCGGAGGTCATATTCGGCAAGGGCAAGACCGCCGGCGATATCGCCAGGATCGCAGGGAAGATGATATCGCGGGAGGGAGTACTTTTGGTGACGCATGCCGAGAAGGCGGCGTACCTTAAACTGAAGAGGGCCTTCCCCGGGGTTAAATACGAAGAGCGCGCGAAGCTGATATATCTCGCGCGCCGCGAGCGTTCCTCGGCCCCGGATAAGGGCATGGTCCTGATAGTAACGGCCGGCACGTCGGATATACCCGTGGCGCTCGAGGCCAGGGTGACCCTCGAGGTCATGGGGGATAAGGTTGAGACGCTGTTCGATGTCGGAGTGGCTGGCCTGCACCGCCTCCTGGACAAGAGGCGTCTCCTGGAGAAGGCGGCCGTCATAATAGTCGTAGCCGGCATGGAGGGGGCGCTCGCTAGCGTGGTGAGCGGGCTCGTCTCCAAACCCGTCGTGGCGGTACCGACAAGCGTCGGGTACGGGGCGAGTTTCAAAGGCATAGCGCCGCTTCTTACAATGCTTAATTCGTGCTCACCGGGTGTTGCGGTCGTAAATATCGACAATGGCTTTGGGGCAGGTTACTTCGCGAGCATGATCAATAGATAAATTTTATTATGAAAATATTATATTTCGATTGTTTCTCCGGCATAAGCGGCGACATGACGCTCGGCGCGTTTCTGGACGCCGGGCTTAAGATCGGCGTATTGAGAAGGGAACTTAAGCGGCTTAAATTGGGCGGCTACGAGATAAGCGCGAAGCGCGTTAAGCGCGGCGGGATCATGGGGACGAAGTTTGATTGCGCCATTAAGGCCCGCCCGGCAGGCGGCTCTCACGCGCACTCCGAGCTTAAATCGATATTGCGGCTTATAGAGAAAAGCGCCATGCCCAAGCCGGTCAAGGAGACGGCGGCCCTGATATTCACGACCCTCGGGAAGGCCGAGGCCGCGGCCCACGGCTGCCCTTTGGAAGATGTCCATTTTCACGAGGTCGGAAACGTAGATTCCATAGTGGACATAGTGGGCGCGGCGATAGCGATCCATGAACTGGGCATAGAAAAGATCTCGTCATCGGCCGTTGTCCTCGGCAAAGGTTACGCCCTTACGCAGGCGGGGATCCTGCCTGTGCCGAGCCCGGCGACCATGGCGCTTTTAAAAGGGATACCCGTCTCCATGGCGAGGGTGGAGGCGGAGATAGTGACGCCCACGGGGGCCAGTATATTAAAGGCGCTTTGCGGCGGTTTCGGCCCGATGCCGGCGATGCGGCCTTCCATGGTGGGCTACGGCGCGGGCAGCGCCAAACTTAAAGAGATGCCCAACATGCTCAGGGTGGTCATAGGCGACTCCGCCGACAGTTACGGGACAGACAGCATATTCGTGGTGGAGACAAACATAGACGACATGAGCCCCCAGGTATTCGAATATCTCTTTGAGCGGCTCTTTAAGGAAGGCGCGCTTGATGTCTATATCACGCCTATCCAGATGAAAAAGTCACGGCCCGCTTTTTGTTTAAGTGTTATTGCCAAGGAACACGTTTTGGAAAAGATAGCCGCGATTATATTCGAGGAGACGAGTTCCATAGGTTTGAGGTATCATAAAGCCGACAGGCTTAAACTCGAAAGGCGCGCAGTTAACGTCCGGACTAAATATGGCGATATAAGGATGAAGGTTGCTTCCGGCCCGGGGGGCATAATAAAATCCTCTCCGGAATACGACGATTGCCTGAGTATAGCCAAAAAGAATAAGATTCCGTTTGAGCTGGTTTACGAAGAAGCGAAGAGGAGCTTGAAATGAAATTTAAGAGGATATTTTTTCTGTTTTCTGTTCTCTGTGCTCTGTTCTCTGTTTCTATTAGTGCCTTCGCCGACACCGTCGAAATGCGCGACGGCCGAGAACTGAAAGGCATCGTCGTGGAAGACTACCATGACAGGCTCACCTTCTCCACGCCAGACGGCGAGGTCCAGGTCATGAAATCCGACATAAGAGAGCTTTCTTACGATACAGAGGAGGACAACCTCGTAAGGCTGGGAGAACGGGCCAGGGACAGGAACGATTATGCTTCCTCTTATGCCTATTACGAAAAGGCCCTTAAGATAAACCCGGACTCAAAATCGGCCAAAGAGGGCCTGGTATATATACAAGGGGTCATGTTCAGGGTAAAAGAGGCGAAGAAGGAAGAGGACGTAAAGCGCAGGGCCGATTACGAAAGATATCAGGCGATGGGCCCCGAGGAGAGGACGAAAGAGGAGATTGTAACAGGTGAAATGGACGACCTTAAAGCGAAGGCCGGTTTCTCCCTTAAGGTGATAGCGAATAATATCGCGGTGGCGGAAGTGGTTCCCGGTTCTCCCGCGTATACGGCGGGCTTGAAGAAAGGCGATTATCTGGTCGCGTTATGGGGTAAACTCACGGGATACATGAGTCTGGGCGATGCGGTCGCCACGCTCCTGAAGCCCGGGTCCATCGAGATAAAGGCGACCATAGAACGCGGCATCGATGTCGCCATAGCCAGGAGGGGTTTCTTCGTATCGGGCCTAAAGGAGATGATAGGCGCCGTCTTCAGCATGGAGTTCGACGGCCTGACAGTGTCCGATTTAAAGGAAGGCGGCGCTGCCGACCTGGCGGGGCTCAAGGCGCGCGATCTGGTGGTCGCGATAGACGGTAAACTTACGCGCTACATGCCGCTCAAAGACGCGATCAGGCTCATCAGGAAGAAGAGGAACGGTTCGGTCAATTTAAGGATACGCCGCGATACCACCATCTGGAGGCAGTCGTAGGGTATGATATGGTTTAATAGAAAGCGATATGGTTATGCCGTTTAATCCAAAATTTACTATAACGCCGAAGATCACTAAAGACCTGGCCGAAATCGAACGTGTCAGAGGCTTTCTGGACGCAATAAGGCTTGAGGGCGACTGGCTACTTGATATGCAAAAGCGCGTCCTTATCCTTGAAAGTCACCACTCAACACATATAGAAGGAACGGCTTTAAGTCTTGAACAGGCAAGGAGTATTCTCGAAGGCAAGAAAGTAGAGGGTGTTAACCAGGATGATGAGAAAGAGCTTTTAAATTATAAAAAGGCGATGGATTTTATATCCAGATACCTTGGCAAGGAGGATCCTTTATCAGAAGATCTTGTCAGGGAGCTTCATAAAATTCTTGTCAAAGGAGTGCGCGGCGAAAATGCCGATCCGGGTAATTATCGGCGAGTGCAGAATTATGTTATAAACTCAAAAACAAGAGAAATTGTGTATACTTCGCCACCACCGTTAGAAGTGCCGCACTTAATGAAGGAATTTGTGCAGTGGCTAAAAAATATAGGTGATATCTCGCCGATTCTCGCTGCCGGAATAGCTCAGTTTCAGTTTGTGCATATTCATCCTTTTATAGATGGCAATGGCAGGACCGCGCGGCTTTTATCGACACTTATTCTTTACAAGACGGGGTATGACTTCAAAAAATTGTTTACCATATCAGAGCATTATGATAAGGACAGGCCTGCTTATTACAAGGCTATTCAGTCGGTGAGACAAAAAAATATGGATATGACATCTTGGCTTGACTATTTTGTGGATGGGCTTCGTTCCCAAATGTTCGAGATCCAGCAGAAAGGTGAAACAATAATAAAGCAGGATGTTTTATTGAAGAATATCAAAAAAGCAGGGATAAATCCACGTCAAGAGAAAGGTATAAAATATATCGTTAGAACCGGTAAGATAAGTGTTAATGAATATCAGGAAATAGCGCGGTGCATACGAAGGACAGCACAAAGAGATCTGGAGGATTTGGCCGCCAGGAAGATCATTAAGACAGTAGCAAAAAACGCCACAGACCCTACAAAACACTATGTTTTACTGTGACATTACTGTGACATACTGCTGTGACAAGGTTTTAACTAGGGTTGATGATTAGGTTGATGATTAGGTTGATGATTACTGTAATCCTATTTTAAAAGCCACATAACCAAAGGAGCGAACATATGCCACCACAGACAAAGAAGATAAAAAGGCGCCAATATTTCATAGCCCCGGAGTTCCAGTCAAGGTATATCCGCTACATATTGCTCGTCATGTTCGGCGTGGGAGCTTTGGCCGCTTATACGGTCTATTATAAATCGATGCTTCTTTTGGGAGGAAAGCTCGCCAATGTCTATCCCCAGGGACGGCTTGTCGCCATAGTCAGGAGCGTAAACATACAAATCCTTTTGAGTCTCTTATTGATAACGCCCCTGGTGGCTATAGTAAGCCTGTTCCTTTCCCACAGGATGGCAGGGCCGGTCTACAGGATGGAAAAGACCCTCGTCGCCATCGCTAACGGGGATATAAGCGGTCGTATCACGTTAAGGAAGCATGATGAGTTCAAGGCATTGGCCGACAGGATTAATCTTGTGGTCAATAGCATGCGCAATAAGGTGGTGTTTGAGACAGACGCGGTGGCAAGATTGAGAGAAAAAATAGTCAGCTTAGAGGGTTTGGCCAAAGGCGAACGCTTAGAATCAGATGCCTTGAAACGCGAGATAACTGTCTTGAAAAGAGATGTTGAGGTCCTTGATAAGTCGCTGTCTAACTATAAGATATAAATACACTATAAAGGATAGGATACCCCTCTAAGAGTTATCCACAGGCATGCCTATACATTTTTAACCCCAATACTCGATTTACCTTATTTTATAACCTCTTATTTATCAATAAGTTACAAAACTAAATATTGTAAATATAATTCCTAACCCTTGACTTGGGTAAAAAATTAGGTATACTTAATATTACCCCATAGTAAAGGGTGAAATAAGGTGTGCCCTTATACAAAGAAGTGTAAGGGCATGTTGTTCTGTATCAATACGTATATATAGGTAAGGCAGGGATATTTCGCTTTTAATAGAGGCGTTAAGCAGGGTGCGTCTATGGAAGATGAAAATGTCTTTACGGTTCAGGAATTGGCTCATTACCTTAGGATGAAGCCGGTCACCATATACAAGCACGCCAAAGAAGGCAAGCTTCCGGCATTCAAGGTAGGGGCCAACTGGCGATTCAAGAAGGCCACTATCGACCGCTGGATCGCCAATCAGGAAGAAAACGACAACAACCACACCCGATAAACCCGATTTGTTGCTTTTTAACGAATCGGGTCTTTTTGTCGGTGGTGGGGTGGTGGGTATAATCAAAAATCTTAATATTAGTTAGCTTTTATGAAAATATTAGTGACTGGAGGAGCGGGATTCTTAGGCTCCGCGCTTATAGCTGAATTAAAAAAACGCGGACATTATGTAAGAGCCCTTCTACGCAGGCAGGAAACGGCTTTTAATTTAGACGGTCTCGAAGTCGAGATATATATATGCAATTTGCTTGATAAGGAAAAACTCGAACTTGCTGTACGGAATATTGAAGTAATATTTCATACGGCTGCTATTTACAAAGGATACCCCTTTTATATTAAATACCCCAAAGAAATATATCAAACAAATTTGGAGGGGACAAGAAATCTTTTTGATGTTGCTTTGAAGTCGGGAGTAAAAAAAATAATATATACAAGTTCTACGGCGGCGATTGGCATGCCCGAGGATAATTTACCTGCCGATGAGACTGTAAAGCTTAATTTTCTCAATAAGCGCTCACATTATGAAAAGTCTAAAGCACTTGCTGAAGAGATTGCGCTTTCCTATCATTCTAAAGGTATGTATGTAGTTGCTGTTAACCCAAGTTTTCTATTTGGTGTCCGCGATTCGCGTCCTACTCCAACAGGAGAAATGGTAATAAAATTTCTGAATCGTTCATATCCATGTTATTTTGATGCTTTGCTTTGTGTTTCTGATATTGATACCGTCGTTCAAGCTCATATAAAAGCCCTAGAAAATGGAAAGAGTGGGGAGCGCTACATAGTAGCCTATGAGCAGCATTATACATTAAAAGAAATATTCGACATGCTTGAGAGTATAACCGGAGTAAAAAGGCCTTGGATTAAATTACCTCTACAGTGGGTTTACTTATTTTCCATTGTAAACGAGCTACTATTAGGTATCATAGGCCTCGGCAGTCACGTAAAGCCCTTAATTGCAAGTGAAATAGTTAGCTATTTTAAACTTGGTGCAAAATATAATGGATTAAAAGCTCGCCGAGAATTTGGTCTTACTGAAAAACCATTCAAAGAAGTTCTTTCCGCTGCGGTGAAGTGGTATGTACTAAATGGGTATATAAGAAAAACCTCAAAAATAGCGTATTTTAAAAAAATTGGGAAGCTTAAATAATTTTATGCCAGAAGAGACCATTATTACAAACACAAAAAATGGAATGAAAAATTCAAAAATTAAGACTTTTACATTGTTTATTGATGGTAGGGACATAGATACCGGTATATATGAGTATTTCCCATACGTCGATAAGAGTATAATTGATTTTAAAACATGTTATCGTATAATAACACAACTAAAAAAGGGATTAATGCCGCCTGAAGCAAACGAATATGTTTATGCAAAGTACTGCGTAGGTGACGAGGATACAAATAAAAGAGCGATTTCGGCTGCTTATAGAGCAAGTCAGATATTTCGTCATTTTCCAGTTAGTGTTAGACGTAACATTCTAATGGATATGCATTACCGCTTATTGGAGAAAAAGGAAGACCTTATACGTTTATTAGTTATTGAAGGGCATCCTGAGAAATTAGCAGAGTGGGAATTTTCGGGCATGGAAAAAGGATGTCGACCAGAATCCATAGATTTTTTTAAAGACGAACTATGGACTGAAGTTGGTAGAAGAGCTAACGAAACTATGTATTTAGTAAGAAAACCAGATGGCGTGGTGTGTGTTAGCCCGCCAAAAAATGCACCTTGCAGTAATTCCTTAACAGCAAGTTATGCGTTGTTAGGTGGGAATACTCTTATAATAAAACCTCCTATTAGATGTCCTTTGGCGACGACTTATCTTTGGAAAGAAGTTGTTTGGAAAGTAGCGAAAGATAACGGGGCACCCGACGGCACTATAAATCTTATACTTGGAAATTCTAAAAAGATATCAGACGAATGGATTGAGAGCCCGCTTGTAAACGATATTATTTATTTTGGTACAAGCGAAAAGGGCTTAGAATTAGGAAAGCAGGTGTACATAGCAGGGAAAAAACCGATTCTTGAACTTTCCGGTAACGATATGCTGTTTATATGGAAAGACGCTGATCTTGAAGCTGCAATAGATTCGCTGCTCGACGCTTTTCTTGGATCAACTCAGATATGTATGGTTCCGAAAGCCGCTATTATACACGAGAAGATATATTTGTCTTTTCTAAAAAAGTTTAGTGAGGAGTTAAAAAAGTTAAAGGTTGGGCTACCATCTGATCCAGATACGTGTTTGACACCCGTAATGATGATAAAGGAATTCTATGAATTTCTTGACGATGCGCTTAATAAAGGGGCAAAACTCATACAGGGAGGAGAGCGTGTTAATTACAAAGGGGAGAAAGACGATAAAGGGGTATTCATTATACCCGCAATCCTTGAAATCGATTACAGTACTCATATCCTTGAGATGCGTGTAGTTAAAGAAGAGAACTTTTTTCCGCTTCTGCCGTTAATAAAAGTTAACAGCGGATCAGACAAAATAATATTTGATAAGATGATGGACTTGGCTAATTCCAATGAATATGGATTACGCACGTCGGTTTGGGTTAGGTCTAGCTTATATACTAGAAAATTTATCCGTTATATGCATAATAGCGGTTTGCTTAGAATAAATTCACGACATGTTGACTTTTCTTCGTACCTCTCCACACACGGTGGTACCGGGAAAACGGGTGGTCCTTATGGGGAAATGAACTTTCTGTGGCAGAAAACAACGCATCTTCAAGGTATTAGTTTGACAAGAAATAAAATTCCAGGGGGCCAATGAATCCGCATACTATTCCACCTCTGATTACAAGTATTGTGCTGGGATTTATAGGAATATTTGTCTATGTAAAAAATAGAAAATCCCAGGTGAATATTATTTTTTCTTTGCTTTGTATGAGCATGGTGTGGT
>CAZPYQ010000045.1:0-10430 GCA_964590585.1 uncultured Planctomycetia bacterium
GTGCTGGAGGATTCCAAGGTAGACGCTGATAAGGTGAAACGCGCGGCCGAGCTGGAGGCGAAAGACCTCCTCTTGAAGATGAGGACCGAATTTGAATATCAGACGAAGGACCGCCGCCAGGAGCTCGCTGTTATGGAGAGAAGGCTTATCCAGAAAGAGGAGAACCTCGACAAGAAGGTAGATATCCTCGACAGAAAAGAAAAAGAGGCCGAGAGGAAGGTCCTGGACCTGGTTGAAAAAGAGAAGGGCGTCCGTTCAAAAGAAAAGGAGCTCGACATATTGCTTGTCGAGGAGAAGGAGAAGCTGCAGAAGGTATCCGGCATGACAAAGGATGAGGCCAGAAACGTCCTCCTGAAGAAAATAGAGGATGAGGTCAAGCAGGAAGCCGCTAATATGATAAGGCGGGTGGAGGAGGAGGCGAAGGAGAAATCGGATAAAGAGGCGAGAAAGATAATAGGCCTCGCGATCCAGAAGTGCGCGGCTGAGCATACGGTAGAAACTACGGTAAGCGTCGTAAATCTTCCGAACGACGAAATGAAGGGCAGGATCATAGGCCGGGAAGGCAGGAACATAAGGGCCCTCGAGGTGGCGACCGGTATAGACGTCATCATAGACGATACGCCCGAGGCGGTCATACTTTCCGGATTCGATATCGTGAAACGGGAGATAGCGAAACGGGCGCTGGAACGCCTGCTGGAAGACGGCAGGATCCACCCCGGCAGGATAGAAGAGGTCGTGGAAAAGGCGAAGAAAGAGATGGAGAATGCCATCAAAGAGGAGGGGGAGAAGGCGCTCTTCGATACGGGCCTTCACGGCGTCCATCCTGAGATAGTGAAACTGCTGGGGCGCCTGAGATACAGGACGAGTTACGGCCAGAACGTGCTGCAGCACTCAAAAGAGGTGGCGCATCTCATGGGCGTCATGGCGGGCGAGCTGAGACTGGACTTCAACCTGGCCAAGAGGATAGGCCTTCTGCACGATATAGGAAAGGCCGTGAGCCACGAGGTGGAAGGGACGCATGCCAAGATAGGCGCGGAACTCGCGAAGAAGTACGGCGAAAGCGATAATATAGCGCATGCCATAGAGGCCCACCATCAGGAGGTGGAGCCCCGGACGCTTCTGGCCGTATTGGTCCAGGCGGCGGACGCGATAAGCGCCACGAGGCCCGGCGCGAGGCGGGAGACGCTCGAGACGTATGTCAAGCGCCTTGAGAAACTGGAGTCGATCGCCGATTCGTTCAAGGGGGTCGAGAAGGCATACGCGATCCAGGCCGGAAGAGAGGTCCGCGTCATAGTTCAGCCGGAGAAGATAACCGATGCCCAGGCGGCTGTGATGGCTCGCGACATAACGAAAAAGATAGAGGAGGGCCTCGAGTATCCGGGCCAGATAAAGGTCACCGTCATCCGTGAGACGAGGGCGATAGAATACGCGAAGTAAATGGTAAAATGAGACGATGAAAGTCCCGCAAAATAGCTGGATGGCGAAGCAGGTGGCGCTTAAGGTATTTTGCGGGATCAATTCGCCCCGACTTGAAAAACGAGCAAGACGACTTATGTCGCCCGCGGCTCCATAAGTCGTGGGCTCATTGAAGGAGCTTTGCATGAGGATACTGTTTATCGGAGACATCGTCGGCGCGCCTGGCAGGCTCGCGGTTAAAGAACTTGTGCCCATGATAGCCAGGCGCGACAAGGCGGACTTCGTCATAGCGAACGCCGAGAACGTCGCCGGCGGCAGCGGCATAACGCCCGCTTTGGCAGACGAACTTTTCAGCTATGGCGTGGATGCCCTTACCAGCGGCGACCATATATGGAAGCGAAAAGAGATAGTGGAGAAATTGGAAAGCGACTTGAGGATAACGCGGCCGGCCAATTACCCCAAAGAAGCGCCGGGCCTGGGCTCAACGGTAGTGAAATCAAAGACCGGCGTCAAGGTAGGGATAGTCAACCTGATAGGGCGCGTCTTCATGGAGTCGGTCGAATGCCCCTTCAAGGCGGCAAAGGACCATATATCTAAAATTAAAGACACCAAAGTTATCATAGTCGACATTCATGCGGAGGCGACAAGCGAGAAGATCGCGCTGGGGTGGTACCTGGACGGCGCCGTCAGCGCTATCCTGGGGACACACACGCATATACAGACGGCCGACGAGAAGGTGTTGCCGAACGGCACCGCGTATATTACGGACGTCGGCATGACGGGCCCGTATGATTCCGTGATAGGCCGCAGGAAGGAACAGGTCTTATCGAGGTTTCTCACGCAGATGCCCGTCAGGTTTGAGATGGCCGAAGGCGATGTGCAGCTGCACGGCGCCATAGTCGATGTGGACGAAACCAGCGGCAAGGCCCGTTCTATTATACGTATTCAGGAAAAACTCGCCCGATAAAAAGGAGCTTGAGCATGAGGCCCTTTATCCTGGTATCCGTGCTTTTAATCATTGTAAATACCGATCTCTTCGCGCGATCGCTCAATCGCGTGGACCACTACGACAGCCGCGGCAAATACCTCTGTACAAGCTACCGGATAGGCAACACAACCACATATGTCGACGGTCATGGTAAGTACACGGGGCAGGCCGTGCGGGAGTCGAAGCATGATTACGCCTCGTATACCGGCCAGGGCAAGTATAACGGTAATACTTATGTGAACGGAAACTCCTATGAATATTTCGACGGACACGGAAAATTCGAAGGCAGCGCCGCGGTTAACGGAGCGTCCTATGAATATTTCGACGCCCATGACCACTATGCCAGCGGGGCATATGCCGAAGGAGCGAGCGATGTCGCCTTCACCAAGGAACAATATAGCGGCATATAGGACGGCGTGAAAACCCTATGAACGACGCGCGGGAAAAGCACATATACACGGTATCGGAACTGACGAAATATATCCGCATGCTCCTCGAGGACTCTTTTCCGACCGCGTGGGTGGAAGGCGAGATATCGAACTTCATCCTCCATTCGTCAGGTCACATGTACTTCAGCATAAAGGATTCCGCCGCCGTCCTTAAATGCGCTATGTTCAAAAGGTCCAATGAAAGGCTCGCCTTCAGGCCCAAGGACGGGATGAAGGTCATATGTTTCGGCAAGGTAAGCGTATATGAGGCAAGAGGGGACTATCAGCTCATAGTCGAAGAGATAGAGCCCAAGGGTATAGGGGCGCTCCAGCTTAAATTCGAAGAACTGAAGAAAAGATTGTCCAAAGAAGGGCTCTTCGAGGCCGCCCACAAGGTGCCGATACCGTATCTGCCTACCAGGGTGGGTGTAGTGACGAGCCCCACGGGCGCGGCCATAAAGGACATATTGAATATCGCCAGACGCCGTTTTTCGAACGTGGAGATAATCATAAATCCGGTAAGGGTCCAGGGCGATGGCGCGGCAGAGGAGATAGCCGAGGCGATAAGGCTCTTCAACCGCCTTCAAGATATCGACGTAATGATAGTGGGCCGCGGCGGCGGCAGCCTGGAGGACCTGTGGGCATTTAACGAAGAGGCCGTAGCGAGGGCCATATACGCTTCGGATATCCCGGTCATAAGCGCGGTGGGCCACGAGATTGACTACACCATATCCGATTTCGTCGCCGATTTCAGGGCGCCGACTCCGTCCGCGGCCGCGGAACTGGTCATACCGAGGAAGGAGGACCTGGCCTCTGCCGTAAGCGGATTGAAGCAAAGGCTTAAAACCGTCCTTATATCCAGGGTTAATATCCTTAGGGAGAAACTGGCCACCCTGAAAGAGAGCTATATCATGAGGCAGCCTTTGAACATAATAGTGCAGCATGAACAGAGGGTGGATGACTTAAGGCGGGTCATGGCTACGGAGATAACCCATATGGTGGAGATGGCGGGAGAAAATTTTAAGCTACTTGCGGGCAAACTCGGGGCGCTAAGCCCGCTTGCGATATTGACGAGAGGATATTCCGTCACGATGAGATTGCCCGAAAGGGCCATAATCAAAGATTCAAGAGAGCTAAAGGCGGATGATATCATAGAGACGAAGCTCGGCAGGGGCAGGGTCGTAAGCAGGGTGGAAAAGACGGAGGCGTTATGAGCGAGATGAAATTCGAGGATGCGCTTAAAAAACTCGAAAGGATAGTCGACGAACTTGAGAAGGGGGGGCTTTCCCTCGATGAGGCGCTTGAGAAGTATGAGGAGGGGATCAGGTTATCCCGCGCCTGTGAGAAGCGCCTGGAGGCCGCAAAGAAGAAGGTCGAGATACTGGTCAGGTCAGAGGACGGTTCTTTAGAGAGCAAACCATTTGATGAGAAGCCGCCGAAGAAAAAGAAAGAGGAGGACGGCCTGTTTTGAGCCCCGAGAAGCGCCTTAAGGATTTAAGGACTATCATAGACGGAAGGCTGGCGAGGTATCTTTCTAAAGGGAGGTCCGCGTCGAGGACCTTGAGCCGGGCGATGAGATACAGCGTATTCAGCGGTGGAAAAAGGATAAGGCCCGTGCTTGTGGTGGAATCCTGCAGGGCCTGCGGCGGGGCGGTGGAAACGGCGCTTCCGGCAGCATGCGCCATCGAGATGGTCCATGCATTTTCCCTGATACACGACGACCTCCCGGCGATGGATGACGATGATACGAGGCGGGGCAAGCCGACGCTGCACAGGAAATTCGACGAAGCCGCAGCCATCCTGGCGGGCGACGCGCTTTTGGCGCTTGCGTTTGAGACAATAGCGAAGCACTCACCCAAAAAAACGTCTCTAAAGATTATCGAAGAACTTGCGAAAGCGGCGGGGGTATCAGGTATGGCCGGAGGACAGGTCCTTGATCTGGAACACGAAGGCCTGGCGAAGGACAGGAGGACGGCGGAACTCATAAATCTGAACAAGACGGCAAAATTATTTGAAGCCTCCTGCAGAATGGGGGCCATATCCTCAGGCGCCGGAGAAGCCAAGATAAACGCTATGGCTGCCTTCGGGCGGAATCTCGGGTTGTCCTTTCAGATCACAGACGACATCCTGGATAAGGGTGATTATGTAATGAGCTTCGGCATAACAAAGGCAAAGAAGAGGGCCCGAGAGCTTTTAGGCAGGGCCAAGAGAGGCCTGGATATTTTTGGGAAAGGCGCCGAGGCCCTGAGACAAATAGCGGATTATCTCGATAAAAGGACGCATTGATCTATGGAGAGATTTCTGGACAGGATAAAATGCCCCTCGGACTTAAGGGCCCTAAACCTGACGGACCTTCCCCGCGTTGCCGCCGAGATAAGGGAAGAGATAATAAGGACCGTCTCAAAGACAGGGGGTCATCTCGCTCCCAGCCTGGGAGCGGTCGAACTTACGATCGCCCTTCATTATATCTTTGACACCCCGAACGATATACTGGTTTGGGATGTGGGGCACCAGACATACGCCCATAAGATATTGACGGGCAGGCTTGCGCGGCTTTCGACACTTAGACAGCTCGGGGGGTTGAGCGGTTTTCCAAACAAAGAGGAGAGCCCTTACGATGTAGTGACCTGCGGCCACGCCTCCACATCTATCTCTACGGCGCTGGGACTGGCCACGGCGCGCGATCTGAAAAACGAAAAAAAGAAGATTATCGCGGTCATAGGGGATGCCTCGCTGGGGGGAGGCATGGCCTTCGAGGCGCTGAACCATGCCGGGCACCTGAAAAAAGATATAATAGTCGTATTGAACGACAACGAGCTTTCCATATCTCCGCCCATAGGGGCCTTGAGCCGTTATCTCAACAGGATAATGACCAACCCCGCGTATAATAAGATACGTAAGGACGTGGAGAAACTCCTGAAGAGGATCCCGAGATTCGGGTTCAGGGCCTACAGGGCAGCCCGCCGCCTGGAAGAGGGCCTTAAGAATCTTCTGGTGCCCGGGATGCTCTTTGAGGAGATGGGATTCAGGTATTTCGGCCCCATTGACGGCCATAATATAGCCCAGATAACGGCAACGCTTAAAAATACCAAGAACCTTAATGAGCCCATCCTTATACACGTCGTCACTAAAAAAGGCAAGGGCTACAAATTCGCCGAAGAAAGGCCCGGCGACTTCCACGGTACCGGGCCGTTCGACATAGATACGGGAGACAGGATCTTAAGCGCCAAGCCCGGCAGGACGTTCACCGATGCGTTCGGCGAAAAGGCCGTCGAACTGGGCTATAAGGACGAGAAGATAATAGCGGTGACAGCGGCGATGTTGGACGGCACAGGGCTTGCCAAATTCGCGTCATATTTCCCTGACAGGTTTTTTGACGTAGGCATATCGGAGGAGCACGCGGTCACGTTCGCCGCAGGATGCGCGCTGGCGGGATTGAAGCCGATCGTGGCCGTATATTCCACGTTTCTGCAAAGGTGTTACGACCAGTTAGTCCACGATGTTTGTCTTCAGGCGCTTCCCGTAGTCTTCTGCCTGGACAGGGCCGGTATAGTGGGCGAGGACGGCGCCACACATCAGGGCATATTCGATATCGCCTATTTAAGGCACATGCCGAACATAGTCCTCATGGCGCCCAAGAGCCCGCAGGAACTGGAGATGATGCTGGAATTCGCCATGCGGCATAAAGGCGGGCCCGTTGCCATGCGTTATCCCAAAGGGACAGCCATAAACCAGGCGCCGTCTTCGCTGAGCCAGCCGATAGAACTCGGCAAGGCCGAGGTCCTTCAGGAAGGCAGCGCCCTTGCTATATTGGCGCTCGGCAGCATGGTTGATGTCGCATTGAAAACAAGAGAGCTTTTGGCCGAGAAGTACAGAGCGGACGCCGCTGTGGTGAACGCGAGATTCGTAAAACCCCTCGATATGGGGCTGCTTGAAAAGATAGCCTTAAAGACAAAAAAAATAGTAACGCTTGAAGAAGGCGTGGCCGAAGGAGGGTTTGGAAGCGCCGTCCTGGAATTCATAGAAAGGGAAAAGATAAAGGGCGTAAAGGTCGTCAGGGTGGCCCTGCCAAGCGTTTTTTTGGAACACGGGCGGCGCCAGGAATTGTTCCTTAAGTATAACTTGACACCCGACGCTATTTGTGATGTCATTGTTAACGAGATGTTAAAATAAAGTAGCCGGTAGCCTGTAACCAGTTATAGACATGGCGAAGATAAAGATTAATAAAGAAAGGTGCAAGGGCTGCTTCCTGTGTGTGGCCAATTGTCCTAACGGCCTTATAAAGGTATCCAGGTCCCTTAATGTGAAAGGCACCAAATATGCGGAATTTCTCGGTGGAAAGTGTACCGGGTGCGGCATGTGCGCCGTGATATGTCCCGAATGCGTTATAGAGGTATATAGATAAGAGCACAGAGAACAGAGTACAGAGAACGGAGAACAGAGAAAGAAAAAAATGGCGAAGAAGATACTGATGTGCGGAAATGACGCCTGCGGCGAAGGCGCTATCCTGGCCGGTTGCAGGTTCTATGCCGGCTATCCCATAACCCCGCAGAACGAACTGACCGCCTACATGTCAAAGAGGCTGGACGAGGTGGGGGGTGTGTTCATCCAGTCGGAGAGCGAACTCGCGGCGATAAACAAGGTCTTCGGCGCCGCGGCCGCGGGAGCCAGGGCCATGACATCGTCATCCAGCCCGGGCATAAGCCTGAAACAGGAAGGGATATCGTATCTTGCGGGATGCGAACTGCCCGCTGTGATAGTCAACGTGCAGAGAGGCGGGCCCGGCCTGGGGAACATAGCCCCGTCCCAGGCGGATTATTTTCAGGCGACGCGGGGCGGCGGGCACGGGGATTACAATACGATAGTGCTGGCGCCGGCATCCGTAGAGGAGATGCTGGAGTTTACATATCAGGCGTTCGACCTTGCGGATAAGTACAGAAATCCCGTTATCGTGCTGGCTGACGGCATATTGGGACAGATGATGGAACCGGTGTCGGTCAGGAGTCAAGAGCCGGAGGCCAGGAGTAAAAGGTATGAAAAACCGTGGGCGCTGACGGGTTGCAAAGGAAGAAGGCCAAATGTTATAAAATCCCTGTTATTGGGCGATGGCGCCCTCGAGGAGCACAATAGAAAACTTCAGGATAAGTTCAATAAGATGCGCCGCGACGAGATGCGGTATGAATTGGTCAAGGAACGTGACAGCGATGTCATTATAGTAGCCTACGGTTCGGTGGCAAGGACGGCCAGGGCCGCCGTGGAACATAGCCGGGCCAAGGGGGTCAGGGTAGGGCTATTGAGGCCTATCAGCCTTTGGCCGTTTCCTTACAAGGCGCTTAAAGACTTAAGCGAAAAGGCGAAGAAATTTCTGGTAGTGGAGATGAGCGCCGGCCAGATGCTTGAGGATGTAATGCTCGGGGTGAACGGAAAAAGAGACGTGGCCTTCCACGGAAGGATGGGCGGCGGCATACCTACGGAAGAGGAGATATTGCAGAAAGTCGAAGAATTACTGTGAAGAAGATACCCGAAAGAAAAGCCAGCCGGCAAGCCGGCAAACCGGAAAACGATACCCGGATATTTGCCCGGCCGAAGAGCCTGCGAGATGTGGAGATGCATTATTGCGGCGGCTGCGGGCACGGTATAACGCATCGCCTTGTCTGCGAGGTGATAGATGAGCTCGGTATCCGCGAACGGACGATAGGCGTAGCCCCCGTAGGATGCGCTGTCGTGGCCTATGATTACTGGGACTTCGATGTCACGGAGGCCGCGCACGGCAGGACGCCGGCCGTGGCGACAGGGATAAAAAGGATGAGGCCGGATAACATAGTCTTCACGTATCAGGGTGACGGGGACCTCGCGGCTATCGGCACGGCGGAGATAATCCACGCCGCAAATAGAGGCGAAAACATCACGGTCATATTCGTGAATAACGGTGTCTACGGAATGACCGGAGGGCAGATGGCCCCTACGACACTGGCCGGGCAAGCGACCAGCACCACCATACATGGCAGGAACTTAAGGCGCGACGGATACCCTCTTAAGATATCGGAGATGATAGCCGTGTTACCCGGAGCCAAATACCTGGAGCGCGTTTCAGTCCACTCCTCACAGGAGGCATTGAGGGCGAAGAGGGCCATAAAGAAGGCCTTTAAAACGCAGATGGACAATAAAGGTTTTTCCATGGTGGAGGTGCTGTCGATGTGCCCCACATACTGGGGTATGCCGCCCTTAAAAGCCGCCGAGAGGATAAAAAACGAAGTGGCGACGTTTTATCCTCTAGGAGTCATAAAGAGTTATTAAGATGAAAAAAAAGGCGAAAAAAAGAAGAATTCAAAAGCATAGGCCCAAAGCAAGGCGTCAGGCGCCTAAGATTGCACCGTGTGAGGAGATTTTATTTGCGGGGTTCGGAGGGCAGGGCGTCATGCTGATGGGAAAATTGCTGGCCCGGGCCGCGCTTTCCGAAGGAAGGCATGTCACGTGGATGCCCTCATACGGCGCCGAAGTGCGCGGCGGCACGGCCCATTCCATGACAAAGGTGAGCGACAATTACATAGCGAGCCCCGTTGTCTTGACTCCCTCCGTCTGCGTCGTAATGAACTACCCCTCACTTTTGAAATATGAAGATAAGGTGCGTAGCGGCGGGCTTTTGATAGTCAACAGGTCTCTCATGAACAGGATGCCCAAGAGGAGGGATATAACCATATTGAACATCGCGATGACCGACATAGCGTCAAAGCTTGGCAATATCAAGGTCGCCAATATGGTAGGGCTCGGAGCCCTGGTGGGCGCGGAAAAGACAGTTTCTAAGAATAACGCGCTGGATGCGCTTGCCGAAATGATGAAAGGAAAAGAAGACCTTCTGGCGCTCAATAAGAAGGCGTTTGATAAAGGGTATAAACTGGGCCGGAGGAGACGATGGTAAGGGTAAGATTCGCGCCGAGCCCTACGGGTTATCTGCATATAGGAAGCGCCAGAACGGCCCTTTTCAACTGGCTTTACGCCAGGCGCCAGGGGGGCATATTTATACTGCGTATTGAGGATACGGATAAAGAGCGCTCCAAAAAGGAGTATCTGGAAGAGATATTGGAGGACCTTAAATGGCTTGGATTGAACTGGGATGAGGGGCCGATATTTCAATCCGAACGGATCGCCGTATACAGGGAATATGCCGAAAAACTCCTCCGGGAAGGCAAGGCCTACCGGGAGGGGGAGGCGATAATATTTAAAGTAGCGGGCGGCACGGAGATACATATAGACGACGAGGTCCACGGGAGGATAAAATTCGAATCGGAGACGATAAAGGATCAGGTGCTTATAAAATCCGATGCCCTCCCCGCTTACAACTTCGCCTGTGTCGTGGACGATTCCCTCATGGGCGTCACACATATAATAAGGGGAGACGACCATATATCAAACACGCCGAAACAGATACTTTTATACAACGCCCTTGGATTCAAGGTCCCTAAATTCGCCCATATACCGCTTATATTAGGAGAGGACCGCTCGAGGATGTCGAAGCGCCACGGCGCGACGGCGATATCGGAATATAGAAAGCAGGGGTTCCTGCCGGAGGCGCTGGTGAATTACCTGGCACTACTGGG
>CAZPYQ010000046.1:0-10427 GCA_964590585.1 uncultured Planctomycetia bacterium
GTTAATTATCTATAATAGCATTATAAAAAGTAAGTTTTATTATTATATTAGATTTACGGGTTTTGTCAAGAAAATAATTCAGAAATACGTAAATCACAAGATGGGGATACGGGGAAAGGGAAACGGGGTGCGGAAAGGATGGGTTTTAACCCTTATAAAATTCCAGGAAAGAGCGCTTACCCGCCTTCAGCGTGGAGGATTTCGCTTCGGGCCTCACCTTGTAACCCGCATCGGTTATCTTTACATTGTTTATTTCTACGGCGCCTTGTTCTATCAGGCGCCTGGCCTCGGTCTTACTCTTGCATATCCCGCTTCGCGCGAGCAGTTCGACTAAGGCCATCTCATCCTCCTTGACAGCGAATTTCACGATGTCCTGCGGCAGGCCTTTATCCTTAAATACCTTATCGAACTCTTCGGCCGCCTTCACTGCGGCCTCCCTGCCGTGGTACTGCGCGGATATAGATATGGCAAGTTCCACCTTCGCATCCTTCGGATGGAGCGCGCCCGTATTTACGTTGGTCCTTATGGCGTTTACGTCTTTGTCCGTAAGAAGCTCGTAATATTTGAACATGAGCGAGTCCGATATCGACATTATCTTGCCGAACTGCTCCTTGACCGATTCGTTTATTCCGACGTAATTGCCGGCCGACTTGGACATCTTCTGGACGCCGTCCAGGCCTTCGAGAAGGGGCATAGTTAAGACAACCTGCGGTTCCTGGCCGTAAGAGGTCTGTATATCTCTTCCGACCAGGAGGTTGAATTTCTGGTCCGTGCCGCCCAGTTCTATATCAGCCTTAAGCGCCACCGAATCATAGCCCTGAAGAAGAGGATACAGGAATTCGAGCATGCTTATGGATTTCTGCTCCTTGAACCTCGTTGAAAAGTCGTCCCGCTCCAGCATCCGGGTCACGGAATATTTTGACAGAAGCTCCGCTACGCCTATCCCGTCCATATCCTTCTCCAGCCATTCGCTGTTGAAACGGACATTGAGTTTCCCTGTATCAAGGATCTTGGATATCTGTCTTTCGTAGGTTTTGGCGTTCGCCGAAACTTCATCCCTCGTAAGGCGGGGGCGTGTCTTCGAAACGCCTGACGGGTCGCCTATCATGGCAGTGTAATCTCCTATCAAAAAGACGACCTCGTGGCCGAGTTCCTGAAAATGGCGCATCTTCCTCAATAGGACCGTATGGCCGATGTGTATGTCCGGGGCCGTGGGGTCGAAGCCGGCCTTCACGACGAGAGGCCTATTCATCTTTATGGAGCGCTCGAGCTTCTTCTTAAGTTCGGCCTCCTGGATTATCTCGACGGCGCCGCGCCTTATCAGTTCCAGCTGTTTTTCGAGTGTATGGACCATGATTGAGCTTTCAGCTGTCAGTTTTCAGCTGTCAGCTTATTGAGTTGTGTTGCAACCTCTTCGACCTTGACTGTGAGGACCTTTTTGTCCTTGCGTAACTTTATCTCGACCATGTCGTTGGTGGCGTTCTTCTCGCCTATCACTATCTGAATTGGTACGCCGACCAGGTCCGCATCCTTGAACTTTAAACCTGCCCGTTCATCCCTGTCATCGTAAAGGATGTCAAAACCTTTTTTAGAAATACCCTTATACAGCTTCTCGGCGATACCGGCTATCTTCTCGTCCTGCATATTAAGCGGCACGAGCTGAAGATCGTAAGGCGCGAGGCCCTTCGACCATATTATACCATCTTTGTCGTTCGATGTCTCTATGAGCGCCGCCGGTATCCGGTTTATGCCTATCCCGTAACACCCCATCACCATCGGATTCTCCTTGCCGTCCCTGTCTATGTAACGGGCCCCCAGGGAGGCGCTGTATTTAGTCCCCAGCTTGAACGTGTGCCCTATCTCTATCGCGCGGACTACATTTATCTTCTTATTGCAGTTTGGGCATCGGTCTTCCTTCGTAAAGCACCTTAGGTCTACGAACTCTTTGGTCTCGAAGTCCCTGCTTAAATTCACATTTATGAGATGCGCGTCTTTTTTATTAGCGCCGGTCACGAAATTCGCCATGCCCCCGACCTCGAGGTCGGCGACGATACGCGCGCTTTTAAGCCTGACCGGCCCTGAAAATCCGGCCGGGGCCCCGGTCACCTCTTCTATCGTCTTCGCGTCCGCCATCTCCAATACGTCGCATTTAAGATGGTTTTTAAGTTTCGTTTCATTAAGATCGCGGTCGCCTCTTATAAGGGCCGCCACGGGTTTGCCGTCAGCTTTATATATGAGGGTCTTAACCAGTTTTTCGGCGCCTATCTTCAGGAGTTCGGCGACCTTTTCCACCGTGGTTATGCCCGGCGTCTCTACTTCGGCGATGGGCAGTCTTTTTTGACCCTTGGCCCCTGACCCTTGACCCTTCTCATTGACTTTTGCAACGGCCGTGCTCGCCGCATAACCGCATGATTTGCATACGACTATCTCATCCTCGCCGCTTTCCGCGGGAATCATGAATTCATGAGATGTGCCCCCGCCCATGACGCCGGGATCGGCCTCGACCGCGATGTAAGGCAGGCCGCACCTTTCGAAGATGGCGCAGTACGCGTCAAACATCTTCTTATAGCTCGCCTCCATGCCGGCGGTATCGCAATCAAAAGAATAAGCGTCCTTCATGATAAATTCGCACGTCCTCATTACCCCGAAACGCGGACGTATCTCGTCCCTGAACTTTGTCTGTATCTGATAAAGGATGAGCGGGAGCTCCTTGTAGGAACGGACATTGTTCGCGACAAGATCCGTCACTATCTCTTCATGGGTCGGGCCAAGGGCGAATTCCCTGCCGTGACGGTCCTTGAATCTTATCAGGACGTCGCCCAGGATGTCATACCTGCCCGTCTTCTTCCAGAGCTCGGGCGGGTGTATGGCCGGCATCAGTATCTCCTGCGCGCCTTTTAAATCCATCTCCTCCCGCACGATACCGGCAACCTTCTTCAAGACCCGCCAGCCGAGCGGAAGATAGGTATAGGCTCCCGATGTGAGCTTCCGTATCATGCCGCTTCTTACCATCAGTTTATGGCTTATGCTCTCGGCATCCTGCGGATCTTCCTTTAATGTCGGTATCAAGGCTTCTGTCCAACGCATGCCTATAACTCCTTGGTTTCAAAAATTGTTCATAGATGTTTTAATTCTTTCAAGAGTTCTTTTACGAAATCTTTTTCGGCTACCTTGCGGATGATCTTGCCTTTCCTGAAGAGGGCCCCTGACTTTTTTCCGGCGGCGATACCTATGTCCGCCTCTTTCGCCTCTCCCGGCCCGTTCACCTCGCACCCCATTATCGCGATGCGAATTGGGTCCAGCTGTAAACTATAAGCATTAAGCTGTAAGTTTTTTTCAAATTCCTTAACGATTTTAACCAGATCCACCTGGCAACGGCCGCATGTCGGGCACGATATTATCTCCGGCCCGAAGCGCCTTAAGCCCAGGGCGCTCAATATCTTCCTGGCGACGAAGACCTCTTCGCAGGAACTTCCCGTCAGGGAGACCCTTACGGTGTCGCCTATCCCTTCGAGCAAAAGCGCGCCCATGGCTATCGCCGATTTTATCGTGCCGTCTAACGGCAAGCCGCTCGCTGTCACTCCAAGATGAAAAGGGTAATCGCAAAACCCCGCCAGCTCTTTATAGGCGCTGACTGTGGACAGGACGTCGGAACCCTTTAACGAAATGATTATATCACGAAAATCCACTTCCTCAAAGAGCTTGATGTATCTTCTTGCCGAAAAAACCAGGGCTTCGTACGGCGTACGGCCTGCGGCGTACGGCGTTTTGTCATTGCGCGGCACCGAACCGGAATTGACCCCTATCCTTATCGGGATGCGCCTCTTCTTCGCGAGTTTTATCACCTCGCATATCTCAGCGCGTTTCGAGATGTTTCCCGGATTGAGCCGTATCTTGTCGGCGCCCGCTTTTATCGCCGCGAGCGCCAGGCGATAATCGAAATGTATATCGGCGACCAGGGGGATGCGCACCCTGGGCTTTATGCGTCTTATGCTGCCGGCGTCGCCTGAATCCCTGACCGCTACCCGTACTATCTCGCAACCGGCGCGCTCCAGCGCCTTTATCTCCTTTACGGCATCCGAAATCCGGGACGCCGGGACCTTTATCATAGATTGTATGGAGACCGGCGCGCCGGCGCCTATCTTAACGCCTCCAACAGCGACTTCTCTTGTCTTTCTTCGCGTTATCATGTTATTTGCCCGGCGGTTCTATGTGGATGATGACCTCTCTTACCCCCGGAAAGGTGCCTTTTATGACATTCTCTATGCGGCCCGACAGATCGTGGGCGCTATCCACGTGCATGGACTTATCCACATTTATATGAAGGTCCACCAGTATCTCGTCTTCTCTGCCCCGCGTGCGTATCTCATGGCAGCCCCTGACGCCGGATATGCCCATGGCCACTTTTCTAATCTTCTCGGGCGGTATTATCGCGCTATCACACAATACCTTTGAGGCGCTCCTCAATATATCAAAGGCCATGCGCCCTATCAGGGCCATGATTATCAAGGAAAGGACAGGGTCGATAAGACGGATGCCCATGACGGTGCCCAGCATACCTCCCATTACAACCAGCGAGACGTATATATCGCTTTTGGTGTGATACGAATCGGCCACCAGTATATCGCTCTTAAGCTCCTTGCCTTTTTTGTATTCGTAGACGTTGACAAAACAGTTGACGCAGGTGGCGGCCGCCATGACTATGAAGCTCATCATGTTTATATCCGGAGAGACGGGGCTTCTAAACCTGTTCATAGCGTTTTGAAAAAGCTCTACACACAGGACCACCAGCATCATGGCTATGCCTATGCTCGTGAAATTCTCCATCTTGCTGTGGCCGTAAGGATGGTCCTTATCCCTGGGCCTTGAGGCTATGGTTATGCCGACGAGGCCTATGATGTTGGAGGAGCCGTCAGAGAAAGAATGAAGCCCGTCGGCCATAATGCTGGCGCTCTTCGTGGTCATCCCGAGAAGTATCTTCGCCGCGGCAACCAGCCAGTTTAGCGCCAGGACCGCCACGAGTATCCGCTTTATCTTTTTAAAATTTTCTTCCAAGCCCATTTTGCGCCTGCTGAAATAAAACGTTAACGGCTGATGATCTTGATGACCTTGTCCGCTATCTCGAACCGCACGATATCCGCATAAAGGACATACACCGTCAAAAGGATAAGAAAGACTATGCCGGCATTGGTGATAGCCTCCTGCGCCCTGAACCCGAGAGGTTTTCCCCGCAATTTCTCCACCAATAGAAACATTATATGGCCGCCGTCCAATACCGGAAGGGGCAACAGGTTGAATATGGCCAGCGACGCGGAGAGGACCGCCATGAGATTGAGTATATACAGAATGCCCATATGGGCCGCCTTGCCGGTAAGTACGAATATCCCGAGGGGCCCCGTCATCGAATCCTTGACCGACATCTTTCCCGTCAGGATATACCATAGCGCCTTATAGGTCAAGGCGGTCAACTGGACAAGTTTCTTGAAGGCCATTTTGAAGGACCCCAGGAATCCGTACCTCACGCGTTCTATCCTCTCCTGCGGCATTATGCCTATCTGCGCCACCTTGGCCTCATTGCCGAATATATCTTTATGAAAACGCACTTTTGGCGTTATCGCGATATCCAATATCCTGTCGCCTCTTTTAACGACCAGGTTCACCGCCCCGTCCACTTTTTTGCGAATGGCGTCTGTAAGCTCATCCCAATATTTGACCTCTTTTCCGCAAACCGAGACTATCGTGTCGCCCACCTGTAACCCCGAACCAATAGCGGGATAGTCAGGCAGCATGCCGCCCACCTCTGCGGTGTAGGTCGGGCTTCCTGCCATGAATATGAAGGCAAACAGGAGGAAGGCGGCGAGGTAGTTCACAAGAGGCCCGCCCAGAAGTATGAGGGCCCTCTCGCCGATCGGGCGGGAAAGATACTCGAATCTCTGGTTGGTCCTTTTTTCAAGCGGATCCTCTCCGGAAAGCTTTACGTAGCCTCCGAGCGGTATAGCCGACAGGACGTATTCCGTATCTCCCCTCTTTACTCCTAATATCCTGGGGCCGAAACCGAGCGAGAACTTCTCAACGCGGACGCCAAGCTTTTTTGATACGGCAAAATGCCCCATCTCATGAATTAATACGAGTATACTCAATACTATGATAAATACTAAAAGCGACAACACAGCCTCCTGGCCTCCCTTCTGGCCCAGGCGTCCGCCTCCAGCACGTCTTCCAGAGACAACGCCTTGTTCCTTGTATCTTTATGCCCCGCCAGGACATCCTCTATTATCTCCGGTATCCTGTAAAACTGTATACCCCCTCCCAGATAGCTCGTCACGGCCTCCTCGTCCGCGGCGTTTAAGACCGCCGGATATGTACCCCCGTATCGAAGCGCCTGCCTCGCCAGGGCAAGCGACGGGAACTTATCCAGGTCGGGTTTCATAAAGGTAAGCCGCTTCGCCTTTACAAGGTCGAGATTCTCGACAAGGCTCGCTTCCCTGTCCGGATACGAAAGGGCATACTGTATCGGAAGCCTCATATCGGCAACGGCGAGCTGGGCGAGCACCGCTCCGTCTACAAGCTCTACCATGGAATGCACCACGGCCTCGGGATGCACCAGGACGTCTATCTTCGATTCGTCTATATCAAAAAGCCACCTCGCCTCGATAATCTCAAGGCCCTTGTTAATCAGGGTGGCTGAATCCACGGTTATCTTCCTGCCCATGTTCCATCTGGGATGTTTCAGGATGAACTTCTTTTTTAATGACCGGAAACGCCTTTTATGGACATTGAGGAGGGGCCCGCCCGAAGATGTCAGGAATATCCTCCTTAAAAATCTCCGGGACCTTCCTTCCAGGCACTGGAATATCGCGCTGTGTTCGCTGTCTATGGGAATTATACCTAAGCCCCTGGCCGCCGCGGCCTTCATGACCAATTCTCCGGCCGCGACGAGCGCTTCCTTATTGGCGAGGGCTATCCCTTTCCCGCAGGATATGGCCTTTAGAAGGGGCCTCAGGCAGATATTTCCGGATATGGCGAATACGGCCATATCGACATCGCCCCTGGAGACTATTTCCGATAGCCCTTCCTCGCCTGAAAACACCTTAATCTTCTTTCGGCCGAGAAGCCCTTTAAGGCGTTTCTCCAGGCCCGTGCCTGCCACGCATATCATTTTGGGCCTAAAGAGCGAGGCCTGCCTGGCCAGGAGATCTATATTGGAATTCGCGGAGAGGGCGACCACTTCAAACCTGTCGCTTAAGGATGCTATGACCTTAAGGGTATTCGCCCCTATCGAACCCGTCGACCCCAAAACCGCTATACGTTTCATCTTTCTGATTACTGGTTACCGGCCACCGGCCGCTGCGTCAACGCCATCATTTTAAAAGCACCAATACATAGAAATAAAATATCGGCACTGTGAATATGAGGCTGTCTATGACGTCCAGTACGCCGCCGAATCCGGATATATTTCTGCCGGAGTCCTTAACGCCGCAATTCCTCTTCAAAAGGCTCTCGGCGAGGTCGCCGAACTGGCCCAATATTCCCAAAAGCAGCCCCAGGACGACCAGATGAATATAGGAGAACGCCGGCAGGAGCGCCTTGCACGCAAGGCTCACCAGCATGCTGAAGACAAATCCGCCTATGGTCCCTTCGATGGTCTTCGATGGGCTTATCCTCGGGATAAGGGCATGTTTTCCTGTCATCTTTCCTACGGTGTAGGCGCCGACGTCGCTGGCCTTCGTTACCAGGACGAGATATGCGATAAGCCTTTCTCCGTCCGGCAGGTACTTAAGCTTTACAAAGAAGGAGAATAACCAACTTATATAAAGGAGGCCCATCATGGTCACGGATATGGATACAAGGGCCTGCGAATTATCGCGTCTGGTAAATTGAAGCACGAAGGTAAAGAGGCAAGCGAGGACTATTATAAAGGGGGTCAGGTCCACATAACCCTCTCCGCCGCGCTGGAGAAATATACATATGGGCAGGGCCATCCCGATTATGACGCCGAAATACTTGTAGATAAATATGCCCTTCTTTTCCACCATATCGAAAAACTCGTAGAGCGACAGCCCTATGAGAGATGACGCCAGAAGCGCGAATACCCAGTTGGGAAACAGGAATATTATGAGGAATACGAGCGTAAGGATGAGCATGGAATTTATAACCCTGGTCGCAAGCATAAAACCCTCTCTCCTTATCAGGCGCCGAACCGCCTCTCGCGCTTCTGGTAGTTGACTACGGCCTTCACAAGGTCATTCTCTGTGAAGTCCGGCCAATATTTCTCCGTTATATATATTTCGGAATAAGATATCTGCCACAAAAGGAAATTCGAGACCCTCTTCTCCCCGCTCGTCCTTATGAGCAGGTCGGGGTCAGGGATACCCTTCGTATACAGGTGCTCCGAGAAGATGTTTTCATCTATATCATCGGGAGATATCACGCCGGAAAGGGCTTCCCTGGCTATGCCCCTTACCGCTTCCACTATCTCCTGCCTGCCGCCGTAGTTTAAGGCGAGGTTCAGGATAAAACTCGCGTTATTTTTTGTCCTCGCCATAGCGTCCTCCAGTTTCTTCTTAAGGTTCTTCGGAAGGGCCGCTATGTCGCCTATAACGTTGAAACGGATATCGTTCTCGTCTAATTTGTAGACCTCTTTTGCAAGCGAACTTTCCAGGAGCTTAAAGAGGCTCTCGACCTCCTTCTTGGGCCTCTTCCAGTTCTCGGTAGAAAATGTATAGAGCGTCAATATCTTTATGCCGAGCTTCTTGGCCGCCTCAAGTATGGCCCGGGCCGTCTTAACGCCGGCCCTGTGGCCCGACAGATTGTGTAACCCCCTGGCCTTGGCCCACCTGCCGTTTCCGTCCATAATTATAGCGACGTGCCTGGGTATCCTGTCAGGGTCTATCATGGGATTATTCTAAGCCGGTTAAAATCACCTGGTTAAACTCGGATGCTATCTTATCAAGGCGTTGTGAATAACGAGCGAGGCGAAGACGACCGATACCATGGCCATAAGTTTTATCAATATATTTAGACTCGGCCCGGATGTATCTTTGAAGGGATCGCCGACGGTGTCTCCGACTACCGCGGCCTTATGCGGAACAGAGCCCTTACCTCCGTACTGGCCGCTTTCTATGTACTTCTTTGCGTTGTCCCATGCCCCGCCCGAATTCGCCATCATTACGGCCAGGACGAACCCCGTGACCGTGGCGCCCGTCAAAAGGCCAGCCACGCCGTCGACGCCTATAAGGAGGCCGACCGCTATCGGCGATATTATCGCCATGAGCGACGGCGGTATCATCTCTTTCTGCGCGGCGGCGGTCACTATCTTGACACACCTGGCGCAATCCGCCTTGGCCTTGCCTTCCATGAGCCCGGCTATCTCTTTAAATTGCCGTCTTACTTCTATAACTATGGCCCCGGCCGCCCTCCCTACCGCCTGCATCGTCATGGAACAGAAAGCGAAAGGGAGCATGCCACCTATAAAAAGTCCTATCAATATCCTGGGGTTCATTATGGACAGGTTCAAAGAACCTCCGAGTATCAAAACCTGGTCCTTATACGCGGCTATCAGGGCGAGCGCGGTAAGCGCGGCCGAACCTATCGCAAAACCCTTGCCTGTCGCCGCGGTGGTGTTGCCGAGAGAATCCAGCGCGTCCGTCCTCTCTCTCACCTCTTTCGGCTGGTTTGTCATCTGGGCGTTGCCGCCTGCGTTATCGGCGACAGGGCCGTAAGCGTCCGTGGCGAGAGTTATGCCGAGCGTGCTTAGCATGCCCACGGCCGATATCCCGACGCCGTATAGCCCCATATCCGGATTATTGGCCCCTCCGGACAGATAATAGCTGGCAAGTATCGCCATCGCGACGACTATGACGGGTATGGAGGTCGACATCATACCTACGGATATGCCGCTTATGATGACCGTGGCCGGGCCCGTCAGGGCGGCTTTGGATATCCCCTTTGTAGGAGAATATTGGCTCGAAGTGAAGAACTCCGTGGACAACCCTATCAGGACGCCCGCTATGAGCCCGGATAATACCGAAAAATATACCCCTATATAATCCATGCCCAGGGAATACTTGACCACAAAAAATGAGGATATGGCAACGAGTATCGCGCTCGAGAAGACGCCTTTCCTTAGCGCCATGAGGAGGACCCCCTGCCCCGCCTTCTCTTCGGATCTGACAAAGAACGTGCCTATGATTGATGCGACGACGCCTACGGAGGCCATGACCATGGGTATGGTGATGGATTGCAGACTAAGCCCCAGCTCCATGAACGCCGCCACACCCAGCGCCATCGTAGCGACGATAGAGCCCACGTAAGATTCATAGAGGTCCGCTCCCATGCCGGCCACGTCGCCGACGTTATCGCCGACGTTGTCAGCGATGGTCGCCGGATTGCGCGGGTCATCCTCAGGAATGCCTGCTTCCACCTTG
>CAZPYQ010000047.1:0-10325 GCA_964590585.1 uncultured Planctomycetia bacterium
AGCCGCAAACTTAAATAACGCTGAAGTGTCCAAAAAGGTCTGAAGATATACAGACGCGGTAAAGCGGCTCATGGCCACTCCGGTTAGATTCGCGGCCCTGACCAACGGCGGCAGGCTTAGCGGCGAACTGGCGGAACTATTCGCCGGCCATGCGGTGTGGCTAAGGGTCTCCATGGACGGGTGGGACGACGCGAGTTATTCCGAATACAGGAGGATCCCGAAAGGCGAGTTCTCAAAGGTCATGGACAACATGAGGCGTTTCAAGGCTCTCGGCGGGAGGTGCCGCCTCGGCGTGAGCCTTATAGTCGACAGGAAAAACGCGCCGCATATCCATGAATTCATCAAGCGCCTGAAGGACATAGCCGTCGACAGCGTGAAGGTCTCCGCCTGCATCACGAGCAATAAGGGCGAGGAAAATAATCTCTATCACGCCCCCATATTCGAGGCGGTGAAGGACGTGATAAGGAGGGCGAAGGCGGGTCTCGAGGACGGCGCGTTCGAGATAAACGACGCCTACCACAGGCTGGATGAGAATTTCGGAAAGGATTATGACTGGTGCCCGTACCTCCAGATACTTCCGGTAATAGGAGCGGACCTCAATGTCTACTCGTGCCAGGACAAGGCATACAACCTCGACGAGGGGCTACTGGGAAGCATAAAGACGGCGAGGTTCATGGATTTCTGGCGCTCCGGAAAGGATAAATTTTTCGGGATAAACCCTTCGATCCACTGTAATCATCACTGCGTCGCGAACGAGAAGAACAGGATAATACTCGAATATTTCAAAGCCGACAAAGAACATATGGATTTTGTCTGAAAGGATGAGCGATGAACCTTAAAAATAAAAAGGTCCTCGTGACAGGCGCCTGCGGCTTCATAGGAAGCCATCTCGCGGAGCGACTTCTCGAAGAGGGCTGCAGGGTCAGGGCGTTCGTTTTCTATAATTCTTTTAATTCATGGGGGTGGCTCGACTCTCTGCCGAAGGAGAGGCTCAAGTCTATCGAGGTCTTCGCGGGCGACGTGAGGGACCCAAACGGCGCGAGAGAAGCCGTGAAAGGGGCGGACTATGTCTTCCACCTGGCGGCCCTTATAGGCATACCGTTCTCATACCATTCCCCGGATTCCTATGTCGACACGAATATAAAGGGGACGCTGAACATACTTCAGGCCGCGAGGGAACACGGTGTCAGGAAGGTGATAGTCACCTCCACGTCGGAGGTCTACGGGACGGCCAGATACGCCCCGATAGACGAAGGGCATCCCCTGCAGGGGCAATCGCCCTACTCGGCGAGTAAGATAGGGGCTGACAAGATAGCGGAATCTTTTTACTTAAGTTTCGGCCTGCCCGTGGCGATAGCGAGGCCGTTCAATACATACGGCCCCAGGCAATCAGCGAGGGCCGTAATACCTACGATAATCTCCCAACTTTTGTCGGGTAAGAAGGAGATAAGGCTGGGCGCGCTGTATCCGACCAGGGATTTCGTTTATGTGAAGGATACCGCCCAGGCTTTCGTCGATATAGCCAGGTCGCCCGGGACGACGGGGGAAGTCGTGAACATAGCCACGCAATCGGAGATATCCATAAGGGATCTCGCGCGTAAACTGATAAAAATTATCGATCCGTCCGCCCGCATAACGAAGGACGAAAAGAGGCTTAGGCCGGAGGAGAGCGAGGTCAAGAGGTTGTGCGGCAGTAACGCGAAGATAAAGAGGCTTGCCGGATGGAGGCCGGCGCATGATTTAAACGAGGGGCTGGAAGAGACCATAGACTGGTTCGCGGACAGGGAGAACCTGCGCCTCTATAAATCGGGCGTCTATAACATATAAGATGGAAGACAGAAATATACTCTTTATAATGCCGGATGAGAAGAAGGTCTACAGGGACGTCCATTTCAAAGTAGGGACACTGCATCACCTTCCTTCTCTCGCGCTCGCCATTTTAGGGGCGATCGCGAGAAAAAACGGTTTCAAGGCCGCCATACTGGACCTGACCCTTTACCATAACCACAAGAAGGTCCTGCAAGATAAACTTGCCGAACTGAAGCCGGTTTATATGGGCATAACCTGCACGACGGCCACATATTTTCACGCCCTGGAGATAGCCCGCATCGTAAAAGAGGTGTCGCCGGGCACGAAGGTATTGGTAGGCGGTCCGCACGTGAGTTCCACCGTAGAGGAGACGCTTAAGGTCAGGGACTTTGATTATGTCTTCATAGGCGAAGCGGAAAGGTCGTTTGAGCAGTTTCTAAAGGGAGAGGAGCATAAAAAAATAGAAGGGCTGGCCTTCAGAAACGCGGACGGCAGCATTCACATATTTGCGCATTCATCGTTCATAAAGGACCTGGATTCATTCATATATCCCGACTACAGCCTGTATGACCTTTCAAGATACCGGCTCTCGAAGCTCCACAGCAGAAGGAACCCCGTCGTCTGGATAGAGACGAGCAGGGGGTGTCCATTCAACTGCAAGATATGCAACAAGGTCGTCCACGGCCAGAACTTCCGGCCCAAATCCCCGGAAAGGGTCCTCACCGAGATCGAGCACTTCGTGAAACAGGGTATCGTCGGGTTCTTCATAGCGGATGACGGTTTTACGTCGCACATGGGAAGGGCGGAGAAGATCTGCGACGGGATAATCGAAAAGAGGCTTAATATCGTCTGGAACTGTTATAACGGTATACGCGTGGACAGGGTGAACCGCAGGTTATTGAAGAAGATGAAACAGGCCGGATGCCACAGGGTCTCATTCGGCATCGAAAGCGGAAACCAGGGCATCCTGGACAAGTCCGGTAAAAATATCACCTTAAAACAGATAAAGGCGGCCGTCAAGATGGCCAGGCTGGTCGGCATGGAGGTCTTCGGGTTCTTCGTATTCGGGTTTGAGAACGAAACGGAAGAGACGATGACCGACAGCATCAGGTTCGCCAGGAAACTACCCCTCGATATGGCGAAGGTGAGTGCCCTCATACCCTTTCCCGGATCGCCCATATACGTCCGGTATCGCAACCTGGACCTGGTCTATCCTCACGGCGACTACCGAAATTACAACATGCATACCTCTCCCAAACATGTCTACAGGCACTCGGTCCTAAGCGGGGATACGATAGAGGAATATGAGAATAAATTCTACAGAAGTTTTTATCTTAATCCGGGATATATAGCGAGAAGGTTCTTAAGCTGCCTTAGGAACGGCAATCTATTAGAGACCATCAAGGCGGCTTTGAGCGTAGACTGGTTTGTCAAAAATTGAGGGATATGGGCACATTCAAGGGTAAGATATCGGCGCGTTTTAAAATAGCGGCAGCCATCGCTGTCATAATGTGCGCCGCGTTTATATTAAGCCCGCGTTTTTATGAGCCGGGGGGGGAGGCATGGAAGCAGTGGGCGGCGGCCAGGATATTAAGCGAGACGGGCGGATGGCCTGTTTTTTCGCTGGGTCCGGCCTACGTCGCGTATTTACAGGCCTTTCGGTTTTTTCACTATCCGTTATCGGTCATGGCGGAACATCTCATAACGCATATATTCGTCTACTGGGCGATATTCATGATGCTCGAAAGTTTCGTGCCTTTTAAGCTCGCGCTTCTTTTGACATGCGCCTGGATACCCAATATAGCCATGCTGGAACCGGGAGGCCTGGTAGCGGGGATAGGTTTCATCGCGCTATATCTCAAGAAAGATACATCCTCCGCCTTTAACAGGGGGTATTTCCCGCCCTCCCTTCTCGCGGCAGCCCTCTGCCACAGCGCGTATATATTCTTTGTTGCGGGAAATATTGCGGGCGTCTTTATAGAGAAACGGATGGCCTTTAAAAAGATAGGGATATTTCCTGCGGCAGGGAGGATAATATTGTTCGCGATACTGCTCTTAGCGCTTTTTTCTCCTTCCCGTAGGCCGGACAATAACCAGATGCTCTCCGACCCGACGTATGTGCCGGTCCCGGTAAAAGATCCTCTGTCGGTGGCATTTTTTCATATCGGGAATTGGAAATACGCGATGAAAACGGCGCCAAAAGAGGATCAGGCCTATCAGGATTGGTATCTTACGAACGATAAGGCCTTCGGCGGAGCGAAAAATATCCTTGAAGCCATAGCGAGGAGACCCGCCACAGTCGTCTCTCATATAGCGGATAACGCCATCTATGTATTAAGGATCCCCATGCGGTTCTTAACGGGCAATTTTCAGGGCGTGCTTGGAAAACCGGTGGCCGCGTTATTTACCATGGCCGCTTTGGTGCTTTTGCCCGTGGGCCTCATAGGCGCCATGAGGCGCCTTAAGGCGGCGGGCCTTGTATCGGTCGCGTATTCCATTGTCCTGGGCTCCATCGGGATAACGGGGGCGCTCGTTCTTACATGGTGCAGTCCCAGATATGTCATGACATTATTGCCGGTAGGGCTTCTTGCCATAGCTAACGTAGGATACGGCACAGGTGAGTTGTCGCGTATGGGCCATAAAGGGTCATCGTATATAGGTAACGCGATAATCATTTTAAGCGCGATGCTCGTCCTTTTTACGACGGTATATCCCGAAGGTAGTTACGCGCAGGTCAAGGCGGTATTGGGCAATAAAGGCCTCTTATCAGGGGCGAAGCCCATAAGCATGGTAGATTCGCGCCATGAACTTTTGAAGAGTCTGAAGAGAGATACCAGTGTCCTTGCAATGGAAGACGTATGGATAAAGGCGTTCTCGGGTGTGGAACTCGACAGGATCCACTGCGTCTACGGCCTCCCGCCTTTTACCGATCCGTCGGGAGGCACGGAGAAAAAACTAGAAGGCCTTGACGAGATCTGGGTCAATTACCGGTGGCCGCAACCGGTGGCAGGGGTATCCACACAGCCTTATTTACGCTATAGCCTGCATATTGAACCGTTTCTTAAAAAGGCGCTCGCGCGGGGCTGGACGGCGGAAGAGGTTAAGGGTTACGGGACGATATACCGTCGCCCCAGATAGGAACTATATGAGGTCGCTTAAATTCATAAAAGAGATAACCAGGAAATTTCCGCTCCTCCTTGCTTCGAGCGTGGCGTTTATCGTGGGCGAAAGCCTCGCGGACGCGGTATCTATATTTTCGATAATTCCCGTGGTCGACTTTCTTACAAAACCTAATCTGGAAGGAGCCAGCATCTTCACCACCAAGGCGGTTGAGGCGGTAAGGTTCATGCGCATACCGGCCACCGCCGTCACCTTCATGGTCGCATTTTTCCTTTTAAACCTCCTGAAGACAGGTTTCCAGATATTCGCCAAATACTCTATACTGAAGACGAAGTACGCTGTGCTCGGCGACCTGACAGTGGGGACCTTCAGGGATTTCTTTAACGCGGGGTGGTATTTTTTCTCGAGCGGCCGTCAGGGCACATTCCTCAATACATTTATCCGCGAGACGGCGATGGTAGGCGACGCGTTCGGGGCGATGGCGCTCTTCTTCGCGGGGATAATCAACATCATCATATACCTCGCGGTGCCGTTCTATCTGTCCTGGCAGGTGGCATCGGTCTGCCTAGTCACGGCGCTTCTTTTTCTCTGGCCGTTTACGCTTCTGGGTAAGGTCGCGTATAACCTGGGAAGGCAGAATACCGCCACGGCCAACAGGATGGGGTCCGTCATACAGGAGGCCATCGGCATGGCCAAGATTATCCTGGGCTTCACCAAGCAGCGCAAAAGCGTGGAGGCGCTGGAACGCGCCTTTGACGCCCACCGGCGGGTCACCGTGAAATTGCAGACGCTCAAGGCCGCGATATCAGTTGTATATTATCCATTTGGCCTCTTCGTCCTGATCATAGGCCTTTTGATAGCCCTGAAGCTCGGCATCCCATTTGCCGTCTCGGCGGCGCTCTTTTACTCGCTATTGAAGATAATCCCCTCCATCGGGGACCTGGCGGTGCAGAAGAATATATTGGACAACTTCTTCCCGAGCTACGAACAGGTCACGGAGCTGAGGAACCGGGCCAGGGAGCTTAAACAGCGCTCGGGCGGCAGACAATTTACGGGGTTCAGCAGGGAATTGACCGTGGAAGGATTGTCTTTCGGCTATCCTGACCGCGGGGACGTGCTAAAAGATATCAATCTTCGCATACCCAAGGCCGCGATGGTCGCCATCGTCGGCGAATCGGGATCCGGAAAGTCTACAATCGTTGACATGATAATGGGTTTCCATGAGCCGACGAAAGGTCGCATCATGATAGACGACGCGCCGTTAAGCGATTACGATATCGCCTCATACAGGCAGAAGATAGGCTATGTTCCCCAGGGCAGCGTATTATTCAACCTGACTATCAGGGACAATCTTCTCTGGGCAAATGAGGGCGTCACGGAGGACGATATAACGCACGCCTGCCGGCAGGCTAACGCCGAAGAGTTCATAACGGCCTTCCCGAAAGGATACGATACGGTAGTGGGAGACCGCGGGGTGAGGCTTTCGGGAGGGGAGATTCAGAGGATAGCGCTGGCGAGGGCGATGCTGCTTAAGCCCGAGATACTTATATTGGACGAGGCCACGAGCTCCCTGGATACCGCTTCGGAACAGTCGATACAGCAGGCGATAGATAATATCGCCAGGGAAACTACCGTGCTCGCGGTGGCGCACCGGCTTTCGACGATAAAAAAGAGCGGTTATGTCTACGTGGTGGAAGACGGCAGGATAGTCGAGGAAGGGCGCTTCAAGGACCTCGCCTCGAAGGACGGCGCCAAATTTAAAAAGATGTGCGAACTGCAAAATATCTCACAAACTTAGAAAAAGCGACATGAATAGAATAAACCTAGCCGAGCCGTATATTCACGGAAACGAATGGCAATACGTAAAAAGATGCCTTGACAGCGGATGGGTCTCGCCTGCGGGCAGGTTCGTTGACGAATTCGAAAAGGAAATGGCTGCCCGTCTCGGTTCCAGGCACGCCGTAAGCTGCGTCAACGGGACAGCGGCCCTCCATACGGCGCTCCTCGTGTCCGGGATAGGGCCGCGGGACGGGGTCATAGTGCCGACTATCACGTTCATAGCTCCGGTAAACGCGATAAGATATACAGGCGCGGATCCGGTCTTCATGGATTGCGACGATTATTTGAATATGGACGCCGAAAAAACAGCGGACTACATTAAAAAGGAATGTCGTTTCAGAAACGGGCGGTTATACGACAGGCGCACGAAAAACAGGATTCGCGCCATCCTGCCCGTTCACGTCTTCGGGAACCCAGTCGATATCGAGCCCCTGATGGATCTGGCCGAGGAATACGACCTTAAGGTGATAGAAGACGCGGCGGAATCGCTGGGGTCCTATTACAAAGCGGGAAGGTACAAGGGCAAAGAAACGGGCGCCATAGGCGACGCCGGGTGCCTGTCGTTCAACGGGAACAAGATAATAACCTCGGGCGGCGGGGGGATGGTGGTGACCGACGACAGGCTTCTCGCCGACAAGATAAGGCGCCTGACAACGCAGGCAAAAGATGATCCCGTAAGATATATACACAATACCGTCGGCTACAACTATCGTTTGAGCAATATCCAGGCGGCGCTGGGCCTGGCGCAGCTGGAGAGGCTGGACGCCTTTATCAGGATAAAGAGGAGGAATTTCAAGCTCTACGACGGATATATATCGAATATAGACGGATTGGGGCTCTTAAAGGAGCCTCCTTACGGATTCAGCAACATGTGGTTTTATTCGCTTATAGTCGAAAAGAGGCGTTATGGCATGGACAACATGGGTTTGATGAGGGCCCTGGCCAAAGAAGGTATAGGGTCCAGGCCCGTCTGGCATTTAAATCACAGGCAGAGGCCGTATTTAAAAAGCCGCTCCTACAGGATAGAGAAGGCGCCCTTATTTTACAAAAAGGCGCTAAATATCCCCTGCGGCGTAGAGCTCTCGGAGAAAGAGATAAAGCGCGTCATAAAGGTTATTAAGAAAAATGCGAAACGCTAAACGTAAAATATGCGTGGTCACCGGTTCGCGCTCGGAATATGGCCTTCTGCGCTGCCTGATGGACGAGATAAAGAAGGACCGAAGTCTCGTCCTCCAGGTCATAGCTACGGGCATGCATCTCGAAAAGAGGTTCGGCCTGACATATAGGCAGATACTGAAGGACGGTTTCAGGATAAGCGCCAGGGTCCCGATGCGCCTCGATTCCGATACTGATGAGGCGATAGCGAGGTCCACCGGCCTCGGCATGATCGGTTTTGCCGCGGCATATAAAAGGTTGAAGCCCGATATAGTAGTCGTCCTCGGTGACAGGTTCGAGATATTCGCCGCCGCCGGCGCGGCGCTTCTTTCAAGGATACCGATAGCGCATATACACGGCGGGGAGGTGACAGAAGGCGCGTATGACGACGCGATGAGGCACGCTATAACCAAGATGGCGAATCTACACTTTGTATCTCACGCTGATTACAAAAAAAGGGTGGTTCAGATGGGCGAAGACCCAAAAACGGTCTTCAATTACGGCGCGCCGGGACTCGAGAATATATTCAAGTTAAAATTGATGAGCAAAAAAGACCTTGAGAGGAGCCTCGATTTTAAGATCGGAAACGACGTGGCGATAGTCACGTTTCATCCCGTCACGCGCGAAAAGGGTAAGTCGCGCCAATACATAAGGAGCCTTTTGAAGGCCCTGGATATGTCAGGATTAAGGGCCGTTTTTACCATGCCGAACGCCGATGCGGAGAATGGGGCGATATTCGCCGAGATAAAAAGATACGCCGGAATTCACCCCGGCCGCGCAAGGGTCTTCGTCTCCCTGGGGCAATCGAGATACCTCTCGCTTATGAAGCATGCCGGACTCATGGTCGGCAATTCATCCAGCGGCATCATCGAGGCCCCTTCGTTCGGGCTGCCCGTCGTAGATATAGGCACCAGACAGAAAGGCCGCGTGAGAGCGGCAAATGTGACAGGCTCGGATTATGACGCGGCATCGATAGCCGGCGCCATAAAAAAGGCCCTCTCGGAAAGGGCAAGGGCCGGGAGGGGAAATATAAAGAACCCCTTCTTCAAGAGAGAGACGAGCCGGAATATAAAAGAGGTCCTTAAGAGATGTGACCTTTAAGGGATAAAGGCATATGGATAGATTGTTATTGTTGAGCAAGAAGACCGAGTGGTGCGATAAGGCGGTACGGTTCGCGAAGAGGCGTTTCAAGGGGAAGGTATCGGTGGCGCAGGGCGACGTAGGCGAGAAGTTTCCCAAAAAACTTTACGCGTGGAAGGGGGAGTATATAGTCTCCTTCCTGTCGCCCTGGGTGATACCCGAGAGAATGCTCTGTAACGCCTCTAGGGCGGCGATAAATTTTCATCCGGCCCCCCCGGAATACCCCGGCATAGGGTGCTACAATTTCGCCATCTATGAAAGGGCCAGGCGGTACGGGGTGACGTGCCATCACATGCTTAAAAAAGTGGATAGCGGCAGGATAGTGGCCGTAGATTTTTTCCCGATCAGGAAGGACGAAACGGTCCTGTCGCTTAAAGAGAAATCCATGCGCCGGCTCTTCGGCCTTTTTACGAAGATTATAGGGCGCATTAACAGGGGGGAGCCCCTCCCCAGGAGCGCATTGCGGTGGGCGCGCGAACCGTTTAAGCGCGAAGAACTGAACAGGTTTTGCGAGATTACGGCCGACATGAGCGAAGAGGAGGCGGCAAGGCGCATCAGGGCGACGTATTACCCAGGCGCGCCCGGGCCTTATATAAAGATAGCGGGGCACAGGTTCGATTTTTCCGGAAAGGTGACGTGAAGAGAAGGGTATTTATCATAGCCGAAGCGGGCGTTAATCATAATGGCCGTTTGGCGCTTGCCAAGAGGCTTGTAGACACGGCAAGATCGGCAGGCGCCGATGCCATTAAATTTCAGACATTTCGCACGGAGGAGTTAGTTACCCGTTGTGCGCCGAAGGCCGGATACCAGGAAAGGCACGACGCCTCTAAAACGCAATTCGATATGCTTAAGAAACTGGAATTATCGGAAAACGAATTCACAAAATTGTTCGATTACTGCAAGCATAAAAAGATAATCTTCTTGTCTACGCCATTCGACGAGCCAAGCGCCCGGTTCCTTAATGATACGGGAATCTCCTGTTTTAAGATCGGTTCAGCCGATGTGACGAATACCCCTTTTTTGGTCAAAGTTGCGCGATACGGGAAACCGATGATCCTCTCGACCGGGATGTCATCGCTAGATGAAGTAAGGTGTGCGGTCAGGGCAATATATTCCACAGGCAATAAAAAACTTACCCTTCTGCATTGCACGTCAAATTATCCAGCCGAATATAAGGATGTGAACTTAAAGGCGATGATCACTCTAAGGGGTATCTTCAAGGTTCCAGTTGGATATTCAGACCATACTTTAGGAATATATGT
>CAZPYQ010000048.1:0-5945 GCA_964590585.1 uncultured Planctomycetia bacterium
CGGCGTCTTCCGTGAAAACATAGAGATACTGGGCGAGGTCTCCGAGGCGGCGATGATGCTTTCGAAAAAGAAGATAGGGGCCCTCGTAGCCATAGAAAGGGAGGCGAGCCTGACGCCCTACACCGAGAAGAGCACGGTCATAGACGCGCTCGTAAGCAAAGAGCTCATGACCTCCATCTTCATGCCGAGTTCTCCCATACATGACGGCGGCATAGTAATACAATCGGGCCGCATAGCGGCCGCCGGCTGCGTATTTCCGCTTGGCGAAAGCGGGGGCGTATCGCATTCTATCGGGACAAGGCACAGGGCGGCCATGGCCTTAAGCGAAGAGACCGACGCCGTGGTGGTCATAGTAAGCGAGGAGACCGGAAGGGTATCGATAGCCATAGGCGGGAAGCTTACGAGGAACCTTGACAAAGAGAGCCTGTCGAAGGTCCTGAAAGGGGTCTTTTCAAGGCCCAAGAGGAAGAGGTTGTGATGATGTTGAAGTTTTTAGGAAGGATAATCTCCAACAATCTTATCCTCAAGATGGTTTCGCTCGTCCTTGCTGTAGGCATATGGTTCTATATAGCCATTGACCTCGATAAGGGCGCGGAAGACGAGCGCCTGATACTCCATCCTTCATACGGCATGGTGACGAAGAGGCTTGCGATAAAGGCGGTCGTCGTGGGCAATCCCAGGCAGGGCTACAGGGTGGACGAGGCCAGAATCGCGATTGCGCCAGAATACTGCATAGTGGTGGGCCCGCGCAGCCTTCTCGGTAACATAAAATATATCTATACGATGCCGATAGATGTGTCCGGGGAGGATAGGACGGTCACGCGTTCCGTGCCTCTTAAATCCGCGGCGGAGGGTGTGCGAGCGGAAGAGACCCTCGTAACCGCAACGGTTCCAATAGAAGGCATGCGGCGTTAGGACAAAAGATATGGCCAAGTTAGGCGTTAATATAGACCATGTGGCTACGATACGGGAGGCGAGGAAGACCTATGAGCCCGATCCTGTCTCCGCGGCCAGGGTTTGCGAAGACGCTGGCTGCGATTCAATAGTCTGTCACTTAAGGGAGGACAGGCGCCATATAAACGATAAGGACCTTTTTAATTTAAAAAAGGCCGTGAGGAAGCGCCTGAACCTTGAGATGTCGGTCGCGGGTGACATAGTCGAGATAGCGTGTAAGGTGAGGCCCGAACAGGCGACACTCGTGCCGGAGAAGCGCCGGGAGGTCACGACAGAAGGGGGCCTGGACGTATTGAGAGCCGAGAAGAGGATAAGAGAGGTTGTCTGCCGGCTCTCGTCATGCGGCATAGAGACGAGCCTCTTCATCGACCCCGTAAAGCGTCAGATCGACGCTTCTAAGCGGACCGGCGCGGGGATCGTCGAGTTTCACACGGGAGAATACTCAAACGCCAAAGATGCGGCTGCGAGGCGGAAGAGGTTGAAAGAACTTGAAGAGGCCTTCCGTTATGCGGCGACGCTCGGGCTGGTCGTTAACGCGGGGCATGGGCTTAATTATACGAACGTGCGAGATGTCGCGCGCATAAAAGGTTTAAACGAGTTAAATATAGGCCATTCTATAATATCGCGCGCCGTCTTTGTCGGGTTGGACTGGGCGGTGAGAGAAATGATAGAGTTAATAAAATAGGCCATGATCATAGGCACGGGCATAGACATAGTCGAAGTGTACAGGATGCGTGAGGCGGTGGAGAAGTACGGCGAAGCGTTCGTCGAAAGGATATTCACGCCCCGCGAGATAGCATATTCCAAATCGAGGAGGTTCTCTTACCAGCACCTCGCGGGCAGGTTCGCCGTCAAGGAGGCGTGCCTCAAGGCGTTCGGCTCGGCGAAGAGATGGCCATTGCAATGGACCCAGATAGAGGTCCTGAACGACAAGTGGGGGATGCCCATCGTAGAATTCCATGACGACGCGCTGAAACTCAAGAAAAAACGTCGGGTGAGCAAGATCATTGTGAGCCTCTCTCATTCAAAGAACTACGCGGTCGCGAACGCTATCCTCTTAAACAACGTGAAGAGATGATAAAAAAGATCTATAGGAAGATAGCCAAGCGCAGACGCGACTCTCACAAGGGCGATTATGGCCACGTCTATGTCCTGGCCGGGTCGTCGCGCTATACAGGCGCGCCGTATCTCGCGAGCCAGGCGGCGCTATTATCAGGAAGCGGGCTGGTCACGCTCGGCGTCGCGAAGAGCATCTACCCTATACTGGCAAAAAAACTCGTAGAGGTAATGGTCCAACCGCTTGCAGAGACCTCCGGGGCGTCGCTCGGGCTCAAGGCGGAGAAAGAAATAATAAAATTTTCAACGCGGACCGATGTGATAGCGCTCGGTCCCGGCATCTCGCTCGACAAGGAGACCCAGGAGCTCGCGCGCGGACTTATCGAGAAAATAGAAGAACCTTTTGTCATAGACGCAGACGGGATATCGGCGCTGGCAGGGCATCTGGAGATATTGAAACGCCGGAAGGCCCCGGCCGTCCTGACGCCGCATCCGGGAGAGTTTGGGCGCCTCCTGGGCATGGATACCGCGCCGGTCCGGGCGGAGAGGAAAAGACTTGCGCTCGATTTTTCCAGAAGGTATAATGTGGTGCTGGTTTTAAAAGGGGACGCGACTCTCGTGGCGAACCCTGATGGCCTGGTATACGTAAACGATACGGGCAACCCCGGCATGGCGACGGGAGGCGCGGGCGATGTGCTGACAGGCATGATCGCCAGTTTCATAGGTCAGGGCTTAAGCGCCTATGAGGCGGCAGTATTGGGTGTCCATGTTCACGGGCTTGCTGGAGATATGGCAGCGGAGGAAAAAGGGGTCTTGAGCCTGATCGCCACTGACATTTTGAACAAGATACCGGAAGCATTCAAAGCGCTAGCATAGCTCAGCAGGTAGAGCAACGGTTTTGTAAACCGTGGGTCGGGGGTTCGATTCCCTCTGCTAGCTCCAAATTTGCGAAGCAAATTTGATCCTGAGTAAGTCATGGACCGCGACGAACAGGAGCGGTCCAGGCGAAGCGAAGGACCTTAAAATAATAAAAAACATTACGGTGAGGTGCCGGAGCAGCCAATCGGACCAGACTGTAAATCTGGCGGCCTTAGGCCTACGAAGGTGCGAATCCTTCCCTCACCACCAGTTTAGTTCCTTTGAATCGCTTCAGAATGGCGATGAAGGATTCGCAAGCGAGCGAACGGCCTCGCCGAACGCTAACTTATGTGAATCGCAGAAGCCGGGAAGGCGGGCCAGTTTAGCGGGATAGGCGCTTAAAGGACCTTTGTAGCCGACGTTTAAACGTCGGCTACTCTATGAATTGCGCGGGAGTAGTTCAATGGTAGAACACGAGCCTTCCAAGCTCGTTGCGTGGGTTCGATTCCCATCTCCCGCTCCAATTTATAGCTCTAAATGTAAGGCGACGAAGGACCCTTTAGGCGAAGCGTCAACTTTTGAGACCTGACCCAATATGCTGAACAAAGCATTCACTCTAGTCGAGATCGTTATCGTTATCCTTATTCTGGGAATAGTAGCGGCGGCTGTGACCCCGAAAATATTGTCATTAAGAGAAGATGCGAGATATTCTGCGGAAGAATGCGTCATAGGCGCATTAAAGGAAGCCGTTCAGAGATATATCGTTCTACACGAGGGGAAAGTTTATCAGGGAGACCCGTTCGACTTACTGGCAGTAAGGCCTGAAGGATGGACAACCTTCGGCATGGGAGGGCCCGATGTGGTGGCAATCATTAGCCCCAGCGGAAGATTATTTCTATATGATTTATACACAGGGGTCATCGATGAAATGATACCACCCCTGTAGCAATTACATCATTTATTGCCGCAAGCACATTCTTACCTAAAGCGTTGCGCATCGAACGGCGAAGCGGAATCAATACCTCATATTGATCCCGCAGGAGATCCGGAGGAGATTATAGGTATACTTGTAGTATCTGGTATATTTCATGTTAGACCCCGATATGGTATAGTCGCCGAAGGTCACCATGGCCAGGTGTTTGGTGAGGGGGTATCTTAATGAGGCCCTTATAGTATGGAGCGTATCGATCTCCCTGTCTGATGTATACATTGAGTCCGACTCCTGGGCCTTGCGCTCCATATACCGCCTCCAGGTGAAGTTATAACCGGCCGAAAACGTGTATTCGTTCTTCGAACGTGGAACGGGCACCTTGAATACGATGTTCGGTCCGCCCCCGAAAGAGTAATAATCGTAGTACCTGTCGGTAAAGACGTCGTCCGTCCAATCCAGGACGGTGCCGCGCGTATCGTAATAGTTCTGATTTGAGATGTTGTACATAGCGTTCGCGGCAAGCGATAAAAGCAGATCCTTATCCGCGGGGGTCGTGAGGGCGAAGCTCGCCATGTGCACGTAGTCCTGCCTCTTGGAGTCCATATTGAGAATCCCGAGGTCCTCCACGACTCTTTTGTCGAGATAATATTTTATAAGAAGGGAATATTTAATTTCGCTCATGTATGCCGGGGCGGTGACCCTGTGGCCGCAGATCATCTGGTAGCCGTTGTAATCCTTTTCGTGCGTCTCCGGCGCCATGAGGCTCGTAAGGGATATTAGCGACTCGTAATTTGGGTATATCCTCCTGTAGTATTCAAAGTTGCCGAAGAACTCGCCCGTCATCTCATTCGCCTGCGGAAACTTATAGTTCAGGTCAAAACTCCCGCCAAGATCGCGGTAATCGTATAGGCCGTCGCCCCACTTTTCGTCGTTCGTCTCGCTGTTTAACTGAAGGCGAAATATGCCCGTCGCCTTGGCCGAGAGGCGGGAAGTTATCTTCTGGTAATAAGAGACCGAACCGTTATGAAACTGGTTTTCGGTATAGCGCCGGTAGCCCTCGTCCTCGTTTACAACCTGAAATTGTCTCTGGTAGCCGCCGTGATACATGGGGAGGATATATACACTGTCGCTCAATTTCAGGGCCGGAGAGATTATCCCGGTAGCGTCCAGGCCGGCTTCGCCGGAGCCGGAGTCCGCGGCGGAGTAACTTTCGCAAACCGTTATATCATAGATGGGTATTATCCGGGATTTTATGTCTTCATCCGTAAAAGGATAGGAGTCCGGGGGACAGATGAGGAAAAGAAGGCCGCTTAATATTAATATCTTGCGAAATAAGCCGTTTTTTTTCATGACGCGCCGCCTTTCCGTAATGGTAGGCATTATATGTTAAGTATTCAAAAATGTAAATAAATTTCTTTACTTCCTTTATTATATTATGTATACTTAGACGGTAATCTAAAAATGAAACGCTTACATATCATAATATTATCCATTGTTATCCCCATATACCTTTCGGCCGGGCAGGCCTGCGGCCAGGAAGAGGCCCTCAAGATAATCGAACTCCAGGGAAACACTCTCGTAAAAATCCACCCGTCCGACGAGTGGTCTCAGGCAAATCTTGGCCAGTGCCTGAATCAGAACGATTCCTTAAAGACTATGGAAGATTCCAAGGTAACGCTGGAGTTCCCGGACAAGAGCAGCGTATCCTTGAAGAACGGCTCAGAATTTACCGTGGAAGAGCTCTCCTGGGGCCAGGCCGCGAAGAAGGTCAATATCGAGCTCGGCATAGGCGAGATGAAGGCCGTGGTAAAGAGCCTTAAGGGGCCGTCAAAATTTACCGTGAAGACGCCCAGTGCCATATGCGGAGTAAGAGGGACGATATTCTATGTCGAGGTCACCAATAACGAGATAACCAACCTATTCGTCGATGAGGGTTCGATCGAGTTCAGGAACGTCATAAGCGGGATGCTGTTCATGGTGGGCCAGAACAATTCGTCCAGCGCCTTCAGTAACGGAAACCTTACGCCTCCAATGGAGCTGTCCCAGGATGACGGTAACAGGTGGCGCGGCGGATGGGAGCCGGCGGGTAATGCCGGCGGCTCCCATCCGCCGCCGCCCCCGAGATCGCACGGCACCGGATACCAGG
>CAZPYQ010000048.1:5955-10226 GCA_964590585.1 uncultured Planctomycetia bacterium
GCCGGCGGCGGCAGCGCTTCGTCGGGAGGCGGCGGGGGATCCGGTTCGGGATCGGGCACCGGCAACTCAAACAAAGGCTCTCCTGTGGCCGAGCCCTATACGGCGCCGGGTGGCATTTTCGGCGGCCGTAACGCCGGACAAAACCTGCGCGGCGGGGCCAATGACGGATTAAGAGACATCTTTGAGCGCTTTGACGATAAAAACAATAACCTGATATCCAAGATAATCACTAACATAGGAACCACCCCGACACCCATAAGAAACATACTGCCGTGGACATCAAAACACGACGACTTCGGCGCATATGAAGACGGGACATTCATAGACGGCCATAACGGCTGGACGAGCGGCGATACGTATGATAATACGGGGTGGAAGACAGGTACGGCCGTAATAGATACCATGGACGGAGCCGAACATAATTACCTTTCTTTTGAGCCTTCCGAGATACCCGCGGAGGGTTTTACGGCCGACTCCAATCACGCCACCTATCATGTGAGTTCCGACGATACCTTTGATACGCTGGCGGTTTCTTTCTACCAGAAGATAAATATGAACGGCGGCTTAAAGGTAGAGGTATCCGGAAATAACGGCCTGTGGGTCGATGTTTCTAAACTGCTTCAATTGAAGAAGGGGACCTCCGAAAACGATTCCAGATACTGGGAGGCATACGCCGATCTTACTTCGCTTATATCCGCGGCGCAGATAACAAAAGACGTATATTTAAGATTCTCGAGCGAAGCCTCGAGCGATACTTTTGAGCGGTCCTTCATAGTGGACCCCGCGATATACCGGAACCATCTTATAGGTGTCTCGCGCGACGACTTCGCCTCTTTCGAGGACCAGGAGGCCATAAACGGCAAGGGCGGCTGGGCCAGCGACGACGTTTATCATCACACGGGATGGCTCGCCGAGGCCGGCCGGATAAAAGGCGTGGATCATAACATCATCCATTTCCACCCCGAACCATGGCCCGGGGACGGCGGCGGATTCGCGCTTAATTCCAACTACGCCACCTATCACGTCGCCTCGGCTCAATCGATAGAAGAACTGGCCCTATCGACGGATTATTACGTCATGCCGCGTAGCGATATGAAGGCCTATATATCCGGAGACAATGTGAACTGGGTGGATATCACCGATGAACTGGGCATACACCCATCCGAGGTGGAGGATGATTGGAAGAACGGCTTCGCCGACCTCACCTCATATCTTAGCGCGGCGAATGTCCTGAACGATTTCTATATAAAGTTCACAGCCGCCGCGTACTCCGATACGGGATGGGGGATAGGCCTGGGCAATATAGAAGTGACGAAAGGCGATATAGAAAGGGCCTTGATACGAAACGAACTTCGCGACATCCTGGAACTCAATACCCTGGCTCAATTGGATGATTACGCCATACGAAACCAGGATACGCAGGGAGGGTTCGTTATGACGGACATTCACGGCAACCGCGTGAGAGTGGCGCAATACATGTTCATGCCGGACAGCAACGATCCTGCCGACACCACCGTCAAATTGGTCAATATAAATTACAGGGGCACCGAGGCGGGCGATCTGTCGGGCCTGACCACCATGGAATACCTCATAACATTCAACAAAAAGCCTCCCGAGGACCCGGAGGCCTTCAAAAATCTACCATGGGGCGACTATTTCCGCACCATCGTATTTGACGCGACGGAGGAGGGCCTCAAGGAGAAGCCGTATAATGAGTGGGGAACCGGCGATCCGGGAAACGAGAGGGGCGCCATAGTCCATTGCGGCACCCCGGAATACTGGCCGACAAAATTCATGATACACGTTGTCAACCCTCATGACGATTACGTCAAGGTCACGGAGGCATACGAGGACATGACAGACCCGCTATCCGGCGAACTGAGCGCGGATTACTTCAGAAAATACATGGACTCCGAAGGCGGTCTGAAGCAGGCCTATATACAATTGGAGGACGAAAGCCTCGGCGGCATAGCCATAGGTAAAGCGGGGGCTGAGATCTTCAACCATACCTGGGAGGAATTGAGCCCTGGCAACGGCTTCTACGCCTCTGACGGCATATGTAATTACGTGCAGGACCCCCTGCATTATCTAACCGATTATCCAAGGTTTAGCGATACCTACTGGCTCGACAAGGATGACCATTCAAAGGGAAAGATACGCACAGACTTCAGTTTCTATATAATCGACGCGGACGGCACCAGGACGCCTCGCGAAACCGTATATACCGACACCACACATACGGCGACAACGACGAGAGAATTCAGGATTTATTCCGTGCGGGACATCCTCAACGGCAGGAGCGCGCAAAACCTTGAGGTCGTCTTCAATTGCGACGATGGCGAACTCAATCCCCTGATAACCGCGCCCATAGATGTTGTCATACCACAGGGCGCTTCGGACGCCGAATCCGAAGGGAGGACGGGTATACTGCGCCTGTACGATAACCACGAACATACCGATGAGGGGGGAGAAGCGGAATAGGAAGACTCTCTCTGAATAAAAAAACCCCGCACCTTTTTAAGGGTGCGGGGTTTATGCTTTATCGAAAGACCCCTTATTTTGTCGGGTTCTTCTGCGCCGTCTTGTACGTAGTATCAGCGTACCAGAATGTCGCTATCTTCCAAATGCCGCTGCCTATCCTTGCCAGCCCTCTATCCACACCGGTCTTCGTCCCATCGGTAAAAGTCGGGGATACCGCCGCGCCCTTGCTTTTAGTTTCGTTGATGTTCTGAGGCGTTTCCACGGGGCCATACAACAGGTCGTTCATGCCGCTGCTCGCCCTTTCCTTTGGCGTTTCTGCCAAAACGCTCGCAGCCGATAATATGAATATACCCACAATGAATAAAGCTGCCATTCTCTTCATCTATTAATTCACCTCCTTCATAAGGTTACTTTACATAAGTATATATTAGCATGCATGATAAGTCAAGGGACGGGCGCAAAAAATAAGAAAACCAATTTCCCTTGAATATAAAATAATAATATGCTATACTTGCGCTAGTAAAAAGGGAGGTAGCGCAATGAAAGACATAAAGATGATATATGCGACACTATTTTTAACCGTACTGGCTATAGTGGCCTCAGGAATAGGTACCGCCTATTCCGATGAAGAGTCTACGCGGAACATCCTGAAACAGGGCCTCCTGGGAGCCGGCACGGGCGCCATCGCCTCAAGCGCTTCAGGCGGCAAGGCGGGACAAGGAGCGCTTATAGGCGCGGGTACGGGCGTAATAGGAGGCGCGCTCCTGGATGCGATAACGCAGCCTTCCAGCAGTTCCTCCGGAAGAAGTTACTCGCGTACGCAAAGCGCGCCGCCTCAAAGCCAGCAATATTACTACTATGACGAGCCGGAAGAATACTATTATGAGGATACTCCGCCCCAGGAATCGAGCACGCAAAAGATATTGAAACAGGGCCTCCTGGGCGCAGGCACGGGCGCCATCGCCTCCGGAGTCTCCGGCGGTGACGCGGGAAAGGGTGCCCTCATAGGCGCGGGCACGAATGTCATAGGAGGGGCTCTTCTGGACGCCATTACACAACCCTCGCAGCCGCAGCCAAGGAGGGTGTACAGACGGGCGCCCCAGCCGGCCGTTACGACGACCGCTCAACCCGCCGCCACTTCAAGCACCGAGGTGGGTACGCACAAAAAGGTCATAAAGAAATACGACTCAAGCGGAAAACTTGTATCAGAGGAAGAGGTATATTATTAGTCGTAAGGCGTGTTTGCTGCGCCTTTTTCTCTTAGTCATATTCCTGGCGCATCCTTGCGCTCAGGCACGCGCCGCCGGTAATGAACGCGAGGCTTTATACTATAAAAAAACCGGAAAAGGCGCCGTACAATGCCTCCTCTGTCCGAATAGATGCATACTGGAACCGGGCAGGCGGGGGCTCTGTTCTGTAAGGCTGAATAAGGACGGCGCGCTTTACACCCTATCGTACGGCAACCCATGCGCCGTGCACGTTGATCCCATAGAGAAGAAACCTTTCTTCCACGTCCTCCCCGGGACACTCTCATATTCCATAGCGACTGCCGGATGCAATATGCGCTGCGCCTTCTGCCAGAACTGGCAGATATCGCAGGCCGCGCCCGAAGACGTTTCAAGCCATAACCTGCCCCCGGAAAGCGTCGTTGACGAAGCCATAAAAACGGGCTGTCGAACTATCGCCTTCACCTACACCGAACCCACCGTATTCTACGAGTACATGCTGGATACCGCGAAGGCGGCAAAAGGAAGGGGCGTTAAGTGCGTGATGCATTCATGCGGCTATAT
>CAZPYQ010000049.1:0-10219 GCA_964590585.1 uncultured Planctomycetia bacterium
CCGCTGTTCTGCCTGTATCCGTCGGTGTTGCTCGCGGCGATATTTACGGAGTAATCCATGAAATCGCTCCCGCCGGACACGTAAGCGCTGTAGGAATTGAAATGGTAGCTTCCGGTGGTGTAGCCGAAACCCATCCCGGGCTCTGCGCCCTTGCCCCTTTTTGTTATGATGTTTATCACGCCGCCCACCGCGTTGTCTCCGTAGAGGACGCTCTGCGGGCCGCGGACTATCTCTATGCGTTCTATGGAATCGATGTCTATTTGCGACCAGTCTACTCCGGAGGTGTCTATCTGGTTTATGCGCCTGCCGTTTATGAGGACAAGGGTATTGGACAACCCGGTCTCGCCGAACCCCCTCACATCAACCTGAGCGTTCTTGCCGTTTCCCGTAAAGTCCTGGACAAATACCCCTGCCTGGGTCTTGAGCGCTTCCGGCACATCCCTGGTGCCGGCCCTTTCTATCTCGTCACGCGTTATCACCGAGACGCTCTTGGACAGCCTTAAAAGGCGTCCCGAATCTCCGAGTTCTTCTTCCGGTATCCTGGAAGCGGTCACCACTATGGGGTCGAGGGTGTAGCCGGCCTCGCTTTTTTTGGCTTCTTCCGCCGCGAAGGCCGCGTCGGAAAAGACAAAACACGTCAAAATAAATAAGACATACCTTTTCATATCGCTCCTTAAGTTAAAAATAAAACCCCGCGCCTTCCATCGCCTTTAAGGCGGGAAAGCACGGGGTTAAGTCCCCTTTTTTCACTAAACCCGTATATTGACGTTCTTGCGACGTCTTAAAAATATGGGCAGGTCTTCTGGCTTAGGTTCATCCTACTCTCCGCGCCTTCCCATCCTGAAACTATGTTACGGACAGTGGCCTGTTGCGGATTTCGTCACCTTTTACAGCGGCGGGACCGCATTCGCTTTTACCCCTTGCTGACGCTCGGGGTCCCAAAACCAGCTTCTGGAGATCCGGCTTCGGTACGAATTTCCCTTTTTCATCCTGCATCATTACACAGGATACCCATATATCAATCCTTCGACAAAAGCTCAGGATTCCCCCTGAACTTGTGGAAGGGCCAAAACGTTAGGAACATTTATACAATAGGAAGATTAAAAAGTCAAGGATTTTTTTTAAAAAAAGTAAGACCGGACCTTGAAAATCTTACTTTTTTATGGTATAATCACTGTTACAGGTGATAAATATGATTGAAAAGAGACGTTATCCAAGATATGATAAAAGGTTGGCCGTGCGTTATTCTACGCTGGGGTTGGCGTCTGTAGAATCTTCATCCGTTACCAGAAACGTATCCAAGGCAGGCGTGCGGCTTCAAATATCCCGTCTCATAAAAAAAGGCGATGCCATTAAAGTAGAGATAGCGCCTTTAGATCAACAGTCTTCTCCGATAACCGCCACGGGCAAGGTCGTCTGGACAAGAGAAGACAACGGTTTTGAATTAGACGCCGGTTTGCGTTTCACCAATATATCGCCGGCTGACGCCCAGCGCCTTATAGCCGTAAGTTAATACGCCCCACCCTCTCTCCGCAGGTCCTGAATCTTACTGGAAAGGTAATTCCCCGTAAGGTCATCTATGGTGGAGCCGAGTTCCTGCAGGCGAAGTTCTTTCTCAAACTTCGCCCTTATGTCAGGAGGGGGATTTACCGCCAGTTCAAGCCGAAGCCTCTTCCTCTCGTAAAAGGCCCTCCTAAGGTCATCGAGTATATCGTTCCTTAATTGCACCATAAGGCGCGAACGGACATCTATATTTGTCTGGTCGTCGCTCCAGATGAGGTTTCCCAGCTCCCATGACAGAGATACGTCGAAGCTGTCGGATATGCGGTCTGGGCCGACCACTATATAGTCCTTGGTCGCGCTCGTGTAGATCTCCGAAGTGTTTGATTTGTTCTTGCCGGAACCTATCGACAACTTCGGCATGAGCGCTTTAAACCTGGACTCCATGTGCCATTTTTTTATCTTATCAGGGCTCACATCGGCATAGCGTATCGCCGCCTGCGCGAGTTCCTGAAAAGCGGGCTCGTTATCCATCATTACGAAAACATCCTTTATCTGACCCTCCACCTCGGAGCGCCTTTCGACGACCAGGCGCGTCGTCTCCAATTTAAAGAGCCCCTTATCTGTGGCGGCCCATAGCGTCTTTTCTTCGGACGATTCAAAACTCAACCTATTAACATTCGCGTTTGGTATTCCGGCGGTCAAACCTTCCCACCTGCCGGACTCCTCGAGATATTCATATGCGCCCCTGGTCGTTCCCGCATAGACTTTAGACGTTGTTTTCGAAGGCAATATGAAATTCACATACCCCTTGAGCCCGCTATCCGGAAGTGTGCTCCACTCATTCTTGCCCATCCCCGAATAGTATATGACCTTGCCTACCGCCGCATATATATTGGAGTCATTCATCGCTATAAACGCGACCCCTTCATCAGGGGAGAGGTCTTCCGGCTGGGTTTCCGGGTCTTCTTCCGCGCCGGTTTCCTTTGTCGTTCCTTTTACGAGTATCCTATCCCAATGGCCGCCCTTATCGTTTGTGAAAAATAGTCCGGATTCGCCGCCCGCGTAGAAACCCGCGTGGTTGATGGCAACCGAACGAACCTCTTTATCCTTTAATGCGCCGGATATGTTCATCCAGCCTTCTCCCGAATCTTCCGAAAGAAAGACGCCGCTGCCGGTTCCTATAAGTATTTGAGCCGGATTTAGATCCGAAACGGCTATGGCCGATATGTCGTTCCCATGAGGCATAATGGTCCTGAATGTATTCCGCCAGGTGCGGTTTCCGCATCCGGATTTGAAAAGGCCCTTTTTCGTCCCTATATATACCTCCTTGGCGCGTGAGGCAGAGATGCAGTTTATCTCGTTTGAACTGTGCGGCAGCGTAAACACGGAATCCCACCGGCCCTCGCCGTCGTCCGACTGATACAGCTCCGATCTCGTCGCCAGGTAAAATCTGTCGTCCAATATCTTTATATCGTTCACCACCCTATCGCGAAAGGAGATGTTCTTATCGGCCCAGGCCTTCGCGGGAGTTTGGGCCATAACTGGCGCGGGACATGAAATCGTTAAAAGCAATGCGGCCGGCAGAAATAAAAAAATCCTCTTCATCTAAAACCTCCATCGTTTCCGGTCAGCTCTTTACGATTCCTGTGGCTACGCCCGGAGTGTTCCGGATGTAGCGTCGATGGTCAGCTTTAGCGAGAGGACTTCCTCTTGCCAAAATGGATTATACCAATTCTGGCCTTAAAGTCAATATATTTTCAGCGGCCCTCCTTTTTAGTCCGCATGAGATGGGATATCTTCTGCAGTATGAGGCCTTCCAGGTAGCCGAAGTTAAAGGGTTTCGATATGTAATCGTCGGCCCCTCTTAATTTTGACTGCTCTATAGTATCATTGTCATCCAGCGCCGTCAGCATGATGACCTTTATGGCCGGGTCGATCTCTTTTATCGCCGTAAGCGCGTCGAGACCGGAGGCGTCAGGAAGTTTTACGTCCAAAAGGACGAGAGCGGGACGCTCTTTTTTTACGGCCTCGATGGCGTCTTTCACCGTAAGGGCGGTGGCCACCGAGTAATTGCGCATCCCCAAAAAGTTACCAAGCAAGTTACATACATCGACTTCGTCATCTACTACCAGTATTCTGGCCTTTTCCATGTCCATTTCCTTTCTTGTTTTTTTAGTAAGACCCGGCCTTTGCCGATCCCGCGGCTATTATATCGACGGTCGACCTGTCATTATTATAGTATACACCATATCCGTCGTCATGTTCCTTATAATCTTCATGCATCAAAAACCAGAAATTTGTGCCTGCCACGGCTTCCTCTTCCGCGGTCTTGAGCACAAAGGCATAAAACTTGTCGCGTTCTGCCGTGCCGCCGTCACGGTCCCTCTTCTCGCCGTATTCTTCCAGGATAAGGGGCTTATTCAGGCATTTCGCGTCCTCTACATGCATCTTTATCCACCACCAGCACTCGCGCGGCGTCAGGCAGTACTCGTCGGAGCGCGGCCACAGGTGAAACGTAAGAAGATCAACCGAATCTATCGAATGGTCCCGGATGAAGTCGGAGCCCTTCGAACCGTTAAATTTCCAGTCGTGGTCGTTGACTCCGGAATAGAACCCCTCGCTTCCGGTCGCGAGCAGGTGGTTGGAATCTATTGACTTCAGGTAACCGCTCATCTCTTTCAACCAGTCGGAAAAGGCGGCTCCAGAACCCTCATCTTCTACCCTGGGCTCATTAATCAATTCCCAGGCAAAGATCGTGGGATCGTTCCTGTATTCCAGGCCCGTAAACCTGTTCACCCTCGTAAGCACCGCCTTTATATGCGCCTTGAAATATTTTCTGGCGTTTTTGTCGCTGAAAAATTCATCATGCTCCTTCTTTTCCGCGGTCGGGCTCCAATCGACATACTGCTTTGCGCCGCCGTAATTGGGCCAATTATTTACGAGGGTGAGCATGAGATATATGCCATGCTCCTTCGCGCTTTTTATGACATAATCAAGGCCGATAAACGTCTTCTTATTATATCTTCCGGGAGAATACTGGAGCGCATTCCACCCCTCGGGATCGTCGTTAAAGGCCCACGTCCTTATCACTTTAAGCCCCATCTTCTCGGCGCTATCAAACACCTCGTCGACATATATTCTCAATTCCGGGCTGGCGGCATACACCATGAGATAGTATGTGTTGGCCCCGACATACCTGAACGGTTTTCCCCGAAGCATGAGATCCGTGCCCCAGGTATAGATGAAATCGCCGCGTCCTTCCTCTTCCGGGTACCCCGCCGCCGTAACCGTTACGGCTACCGCTAAAACGAGGGATAGCGCTAAACACCTGAAGATCACAGACTTTATTCTTCTTTTTCCCAAGATACAGTCTCTTTTATTGCGTTTTTATATATATTAGCATCCGGCAAAGAATATTCAAACTATTTTCACCTGATTTTACGAGTGGTACCTCCTCGCTTATGGGCCTCTATCTCCTCCTTGAGGAGACGACAATAAAGGTCGAATCCTATAGCGTGTATGAAACCGTGCTGTTCAAGCCCAAGGATATTGCCGGCGCCCCTTATCTGAAGGTCTTCCATGGCTATCTTGAAACCTGAACCAAGGTCCTGGTGCCGCCTTATGGCCCCGAGACGGCGCTGGGCGTCGGCCGGAAGGACGAACTTTTTCGGCACGAAAAAATAGGCATAGGCGTTTCGCGAGAAACGGCCGACCCTCCCTCTTAGCTGGTAGAGGTCCGCCAGGCCAAACCTATCGGCCCTATTAATGAATATGGTGTTGGCGTTGGGTATGTCTATGCCGGATTCTATGATAGTGGTCGCCACAAGCACGTCTATCTCGCCTCTTATAAAAGCCATCATAGTCTTTTCCAGTTCGCGTTCCGGCATCCGTCCGTGAGCGGCGACTACCCTCGCGCCTGGAACCAGTGTTTTGATGCGATCGCGTATCCGTTCGATACCCGCGATGCGGTTATTTATGAAATATACCTGCCCCTTCCTGGACAGTTCCCTCTCTATCGCTTTTTTCAAAAGCGGTTCATCATAATCCGTGACGTGGGTCTCTATAGGCAACCTGTCCTGCGGAGGGGTATTTATCGCCGATATATCCCTCCCGCCCATAAGTGCCAGGTATAATGTGCGCGGTATGGGCGTCGCTGTCAGGGTCAGGACGTCGACGACGGCCTTAAGGCGCTTCAACGTCTCTTTATGCCTTACGCCAAACCTCTGTTCTTCGTCTATCACCACAAGGCTTAATCTCTTGAATTTTACATCCGGCGAAAGCAGCCTGTGCGTGCCTATTATTATGTCTATGCGGCCCTCGGACAATTTTTTGAGTATGTCATCCTGCTCCTGAGCGGTCCTGAACCTGGAGAGCATCTCGATATTGACGGGATACTGCCTCATCCTGGATATGAACGTATTCAAATGCTGCTCCGCGAGGATCGTCGTGGGGACGAGGATGGCGACCTGCCTATTGTCCATGACCGCCTTGAAGGCCGCCCTCAAGGCCACCTCTGTCTTGCCGTAGCCGACATCGCCGCATAGTAAACGGTCCATTGGTCTCGAGGATTCCATGTCCAGCTTGACATCTATGGCGGCCTTCGCCTGGTCAGGCGTCTCTTTGTAGGGAAACGCCTTTTCGAGATCCTTCTGCCATTCCGTATCCGCCGAAAATCTGAAGGCATCCTGGCTCAGGCGCCCGGCCTGAACCTCCAATAATTCAAACGCTACCCTGGATATGCTCTTTCTTGCCCTGTCCTTTGAGGCCGCCCATGCCTTTGAACCGAGTTTATGTAATTTAGGCCTTCGCCTGTCCAGGCCTATATATCTCTGTATCCTGTCGAGGTCGTTATCCGGAACATAAAGCCTTTCGCCATCGGCATACTCTATGACAAAATGGTCCGTGTGTTTAAGGCCTGCCGGTGTCTTTGCATTTAAACGCTTCACCTTCTCTATGCCGCGATAGACGCCTATGCCGTGGTCTACGTGAACCACGAGATCACCGACTTCTATGTCGACGAAGTTATCTATCGCTGGTCCCCCCTGGCGGCCAAGGGTGTATTCACTTTTGGTGATCCTGCGGCGTATCATTCCGCGTATGGGCAGGATTATGGCCGCTTTATGCCTGTCGAGCACATCATACGTGGCAGGATCCAGCGATGATATCCCCTCCACTTTCTTTTCGGAGAGTTCAATCCTGACGGGGTACTGGAAGGTGACCGGGTAGACCGTCACAGTTTCGCCCAGTACGGAAAAGTCCCCTTCTTCCGTGGTGCGCTTCACGCGCTTGTAGCCATACTCGACCAGTTGGGCGGATAATCTCTCTGTATCAAGTTCCTCGTTGACGTAGACTTTAATGGAATCAAACATAAATCACGAATTATCGGTTACGGATTAAGAGTTGTGGACATGCTACATCTTTTTCGGAAGAGATATGCCCAAGAGGCGAAGACCGTTTGCCAAGGTTATCCTGACGCAATCCACGAGTACGAGCCTGGCTGCCGTCAAACTCAAATCATCGCTGACCACCCTGTGTTTATTGTAGAAATTATGGAAGGAAGAGGCGAGGTTTTGAAGATAGACGGCTATCCCGTTCGGTTCGAGATTCTTCGCGGCAAGCTGGACCGTCAGCGGGAACTGCCTCAACTGTCTCAGAAGCTCCAGCTCCTCCGGGGCCTTGAGAAGTTTCGAGTTGAAGGTCGTCTTCTTTGTCTTTTTGGCATATTCCTGTATGCTGCAGATGCGCGCGTGCGCATATTGTATGTAATATACCGGATTTTCGGAGGATTCTTTCTTCGCGACATCAAGGTCGAAGTCCAGATGGCTGTCGAGTTTACGCGCAAGGAATATGAACTTCGCCACGTCGCCGCCGACCTCATCCATGACCTCTCTAAGCGTGACAAATTCGCCGGCCCTGGTGGACATGGAAACGGGCTCGCCCCCCTTTAGAAGGGTGGCGAGCTGGACTATCAGGACATCTATCGCGCTATCGTCATGCCCCAGGGCCCTCACGACCGCCCTTATCCTGGGGATGTACCCGTGATGGTCCGGGCCCCATATGTCGATGACCTTTCTGAAGGACCTTTTATACTTGTCGAGATGGTAGGCTATGTCGGTCGCCAGGTATGTCAAAGTGGCATCCGATTTTATCACGACCCTGTCCTTATCGTCTCCGAAATTGGTCGACCTGAACCAGACCGCGCCGTCCTTTTCGAAAAGAAACCCTTTCTCCCTTAAGATGCTTAGCGCCTTCTCTACTTTACCGCCCTTCCTTAAAGATGCCTGGCTGTACCAGACGTCGAAAGATACATTGAAATCCTTAAGGTCCTTTCTTATGTCGCGGATTATCCATCTGTGACCGAAGGCCGTAAAATTCTTCGTCTCCTTCTCTTTTAAATATCTTGTCCCGTACCTCTTCCTGAAGTCCTTCGCGATCTCCGTGATATAGGCGCCCTTATAACCATCCGCCGGAAAGTTCTTCTTGACGCCGCAGAGCTCAAGATATCTGGCTCTTATGGAAGCGCCCAGGATATTCATCTGTACGCCTTCGTCATTGACATAGTACTCCCTGGTTACCCTGTGGCCCGAAAATTCCAATATCCTGGCCAGGGCGTTGCCCACCGCGGCCTGCCTGGCGTGGGCCAGGGTCAACGGCCCTGTCGGGTTGGCGCTTACAAATTCTACCTGGAGCCTCTCCTTGCGCCCGATGCCGGAAGACCCGAAAAAGGCCTGCTGCCTTTTTATGTCCAGAAGAACGCCGCACAGGTAATCGTCGCTTAAGAAGAAATTGACAAACCCCGGCCCCTTCACCTCGATCCGCTTGATGACGGCCCTTAACCCAGACGAAGGCAAAAGCGCAATCAACTTAAGGGACAGGAGCTTTGCGGATTCAACCGGGTTTTCTTTCAATAATTTCGCGAGCCTGAATGCGGCGTTTGTGGCAAGGTCGCCGTGGGAGGGGTCTTTCGGAATCTCGATTATGACTTCAAGGGGGCCGGACGGGGCTAAAGAGCGCTCTTTAGCGATTGAGGCTATCGCCTTATTTATAAAAAGTGAGACCGAACTTTCGATTCTTTCATGGGACATGTTTTTGCGCAAGCGCTAGCTGATATCTTTGCCTCTCCTCAGGAATTTTAGAAACGCCTTTATGACCTTGGGGTCGAACTGCGTGCCGGAGCAACGCTTGAGCTCTTTTACCGCTTCAGACCTGCCCATATGACGGCGGTAGGGCCTGTCGCTTGTCATGGCCTCATATGCGTCCGCTACCGAAAGGATCCTGGCGCCGATAGGTATATCATCGCCTTTCTTTTTGCACGGCGGATATCCGCCTCCGACGTATCTCACGTGATGATAAAGGATTATCGGGACCAGCTCATCCAAGAAACCGGCGTTGGCGATTATATCCGCCCCTACCTTCGGATGTTCTTTTATTTTTTCCCATTCTTCTTCCGTAAGCGCGCCGGTCTTTTTCAATATCCCCGCGTCCACGCTTATCTTGCCTATATCGTGAAGAAAACTGGCATATTTTATGATATCCTTAAGGCCCTCATCAAGCCCCATCTCACCCGCTATACCCGTCGCAAAATTTACCACCCTCTTGGAATGATTCTCGGTATATTCATCCTTGGCGTCTATGATGCTGGCCAGAAGCCTCATGGTATTAAAGTAGCTCGCCTTGGTATTCTCGAAAAGCTTTGCGTTTTCAACCGTAATGGCTATGATAGACGCGAAGAGTTTAAGCTCCTTCTCGCTTTCGACAGAATAGGCCCCCGGTTTTTCTCCGAACACGCTTATCGTTCCAAGCGTATCCCCCTTCTCCACAAGCGGCACGACGACGAGCGACCGAACGGCGTATTTCCTGGCCAGGCGGTAAAAGACGTTGGACGGGTATTGCCAAAGATCCTTTATAAGGTATGATCTCTTATTGCGTTGACACGCGCCGATGAAACCTCCGCCAAGCGACATCGCGTCTTTGAGGTCGTGGCTCAGTCCATTTTTAGGGGCCGACGACTTGAACACGAGCCCCCTTTCATCCAAAAGATGAACCACGCATATCCGCGAATCCATGCTGCGCCGCACCTGGCGCACAATGAGGTCCAGTGTCGCGTTTAGGGTAAGCGAAGACGTTATGGCCCTTGATATGCTATATAAAGCCGCAAGTTCCCCCGATTTCACCCTTAATCCAGGATTATGAAGCTCGACCCCGCCTCTTCTTCGGCTTCCCGTCCTTCTTCCTTTTTCTTTTGGCATGCCCTTCCTTTACGCTCATCTTAGGCCTAAAACGCCTTTGAGGCGCGTCTCCCCAAAGGCGTTCTAAGTTATAACGCTTACGAGTCTCCTCGCGAAAAATATGCGCTACCACGTCGCCGTAATCCATGAGAAGCCACATTGGCCCGGAGATATCCGATTCAATATGATAGGGCCTGACCCCGCGTGATTTAAGCTTATCGATGATGTTTTCCGATATCGCCTTTATCTGAGGGGCGGATTCGGCGCTGGCTATCACAAAAAAGTCGCCAAGCGAGGACATCTTCCGCATATCTATGATGACGATATCGGCTGCTTTCTTATCGGAAGCGGCCTTGGCGATCAACGCAACTTTAGTCTTTGTATCTATGTGCTCTCACTCCTTACCGATGATGGACTATTTCATTATCCTGAACATGCCCGTACCGCATGTCACGCACTTGCCCTTCATCGCCTGCCTCTTATTCTTC